>JBCBHL010000274.1:0-10106 GCA_038525605.1 Bacteroidota bacterium | reverse complement strand
TTCTTGATTATAAACTAGTAATAAGTGTGAGTAACTACCTTGTTTAATTTCAAATACCTGCGCTTCCTACAGCTCAACAGGCGAATTGTTTTATTAATTCAATGATAAAATCTCTGAAACCTTTTCACAAATATTGTTTACGAACATCCATATGAAGTATGTGAAAGTGAAAAATACGGGCATCAAAAAAAGCTATCCGTTACTTAACAGATAGCTCCTTATTGGGTCCTGATTTTCAAATCACCTGGATACTACAACCTTCCTGGTGTACTGCTGATTTTCTGATTCCACCTTCAGGTAGTAGATTCCATTGTCAAGATTTGATATGTCAATACTGAATGAGCCGATCGGTTTTTCATACGTTTCTTCTACAATCGATTTACCATCCAGGTTAATCAATTGATATCTAAACGCTCTGTTTACACCCTCGAATTTTACCATCAGGTCTTTATCTGCAGGAATAGGATAGATATTGAAAAAAGACTGATCATCAGAAGTAGAAAGTACCTTATTGACTGAAACAAGCTTTTCCTGTGTGAATGATTTAGTTTGCACGTCATCTCTGACAGTGAGTGTGACATCATACTCCCCCGGGTCTATGTATAGAATACTCGGGAACTCTTCGGTGGAAGTTTCGGGGATGCCTCCTTCAAACTCCCAAAAATACTGATCCGCCTGCCCATTGATATCTGCTGAAAAATTTACCCGTTCACCTTCCTGAATTGTATTTAGATCGGTGACAAAACCTCTGATCGTCAATGGAGCAGCTACGCTGAAAATCGTTTTTATTTCCCAGATTCCCCGTCCAAATGTAGCAGCTCTTAGCTTGGCACTCGCTTTATGTATTTCCAATTCGGTAATGATAACGGATGGCAGGCCAGTGGAGAAAAACTTCCACTCAGTGTCTCCGTTTTTTCTCTCAAACACCCCTATATCAGTGCCCACATATAACTGATTATCAGAATTTTCCTGATGAACGATACAGTTCGCTGGTACATTTGGCAATCCTTCACTGATATTGACCCAGCTTTCCCCTGCTGTTTCTGAATAATATACCTTTTCACCTTCGGATAAGCCACCAAGTGTTATCCAGACTCTTTCAGAATCATTTTTTGATATGGCAATTCTGGTGATAGGCTCTACTGGTAATCCTTCAGAAACAGAACTCCAGACATCTCCTCCGTCTTTAGTCACCATCAGGTCATTGCCGTTAGTTACATAAATATAATTAGGATCAAGTTGAGAAATCTGTAAATCAGTAATGAGGCTGCTATTCTTAAAATCCGAAATTTCTTCCCAGTTGATACCTGCATCTTCAGTTTTCCACACATCTGCATAGCCTGCATACAAGGTCTTGTTATCCGATGGATCCATCTGATAGGGAGTAATCCATCCACCATTTCCGGCACCTGAACTTTGCGAGATCTGCCCCTGAAAGGTCGTTCCATAATCACCGAATTTGTTGATTCGACCAAACTGGAAGCTGGCATAAACAGTCCCCGGATCGGTATGATCAATGATAGCCTCCATCCCATCCGCACCAAAAATGTGATACCACTGGTCGTTGATCAGTAAGTTACTTCCATTATCCTGTGTTCCTCCAACAATGATATTTTCATTGTTAGGATCGAGACCGATGCGATAAAACTGGGTAATATCCAAACCTGCGCTTAAATCCAGCCAGCTGGTTCCGTTATTTCTTGAAACGAATATACCCCCATCATTCCCGGAGTACAGTGAGCCATTGTAAAAATCCAGCGTATGAATATCCGCATGAACGTAGGGTAAATCAGCATCATCATAAATCCAGGAATTGAGGCGATCAAAATTTTCACCTCCATCGGCAGACTTGTATACATAAAAACCCCCTACATATACTTCCAATGCATTTTCAGGGTTAATTGCCAAGGCCAGATCATAACTACCCTGCCCTCCGTTGTTGTTCGGATTAGACCCAACTATATTGGGTGATGAAGAGATTAAACGAAAGGACTCTCCAGCATTTTCTGACCTGTATAATCCACCAAACCCTCCGGATGTATTAGCAGCCAGCATGTAAACAAAATCCGGCTCATTAATGCTCACGGCCAAAGCAGTACGACCGGGCATCTCTGAAATATTGCTGGGAAAAGATAAGTTTTGCCAACTCTCCCCCCAATCCGACGACTTGAAAAAGACCGCATCGGTACCTGGAACATCCCTTGCCGATGCATAAATAATGCTGTCATGCAATGGATGAACCATCAGATCAGAAAAGGTGTAGCCTTCAAGGACATTGCCCCACGTTTCTCCAAAATCCGTTGATCTTTCTATTCCGCTATTACCTGCTACCAGCATGATATTTTTATTCGACGGCAGCACCTCTAGCTTATAATAATTCTGTCCTGAATATGCGCCGTGCTCTAAACCAGTATGTTGCCAGGTCTCACCCCCATCGATTGATTTCATTACGCCGATACTCTCCGTATGTGATCCGTAAGCGTCACCGGTTAAGATGTAAATTGTTTCATTTTGTTCCGGATCAATATAGATGTCTGTAACACCTACGTTTACCAACTCTTCGGATAATATTTCCCACTCGTTGGTTTGGAAGTCTTTCCTCCATATTCCCCCAACAGGAGCACCTATATACAAATCATTTTCTTCACCTGGTAAAACAGTGACACAATTGATTCTGCCGTTTCCGGGATTATATCCATGATTACCATTCAGCCAGCTTTTGATGCCAAGAGGTTTCCATACCAGGGAATCACCGATTAGTTTAGCAGCCAGTTCATTTTTTTCATTCAATGTCTGACGAACATAGTACACGGAACCTCTGTTGGTAATCCTACCTTTGCGATCAAGTCGGGTGGACATAAAATTTTCCCATCTTTTGAACAATTTATAGCCATTCCCTCTCTCGATCGGTTTATCTTTCCATTCTTTGTAAAAGGCTTTTTGGATTTTCCGAAAATCGGTTTCTCCCTGTGTCAACATATTATGCCAGTTCTGACTTGAAGACTTGAGGGAAAATAGCACTAAAAAGGTAATAAGTAAATATCTCTTCATTTAAGTAATATTGACATTATTAAAATATGGTTATGCAAGGAAAAGCGCTTCGAAATATTATATTTATATCGTCTATTATTTTGGTAATTAGCAGTTGCTCCAAACAAATTAGCAAAATCCTTGATTCGGAATCTACGCCACTTACGATTGTAAATCCGATTGATAAATTTACTGAAAATGTCTCGTTTTTCATTAGCAATACTGCCGCTTTTCCTTTGCTCGTAGAATCAACAACATACTATTACATTGAGCGATTCAATGATGAATACAATCGATGGGATAAAATACCCTATCAACCATGTAAGTGCGGCACTCCCTGCATCCCTCCTGCTTCCAGGAAAATAGCACCTGGAGAAAGACTATTTATTGAATGGGACAGAGCAGCTGTGACCTGTGCTTTTGAAGAAAGTATTACTGAAACGCTAAGCATCTATCAGAAAAAAGGTATTTACAGGATGACGTTTGTGTATTACCCGATAGTGGATAAAAAGAAGGCTGGCAGAAAAGAGTTCAGGTATGAGTTTAAGTTGAAATAATGCCTACACTCACATAATTTCATCAAAAAATAAAATTTTTATTCCGGTTATTTGTTTTAAGGTATATACCTTTATTTCAGGTTATCGAGACAGGTTTGTTATGTATATTTTTGAATGAAAGCATTGCGGTTAAATTTTCTGATTTAATTCGTCATTACCATGATCTGCAATATTTAATCATGACATTATAGAATATCCATCAATACAAAACCTAACTTGATAAAGTCTGATAGGTAATCTAACGTGATAATGTTTATTCTATAACTGATCCATCATGCGTGAAATAGGAACTTTCGTACTTTTTATCTCTGGTTGTTTCCAGAGAATCGACAGTTTCAGGTCTACATTCAATAGTTTTATCGATGAATGCATCAAGTTGGGTGTAAAGTCGGTGATCATTGTAGCTATTATTTCTACGTTCACTGGCGCAGTTAGTGCCATTCAGACAGCTTTCAACCTCACTGCCCCTTACATTCAGGATTTCGTCATTGCAATGGTGGTGAGGGATACGGTATTTTCATTGATTCCTACTTTGATGGCGCTGGTATATGCCGGAAAGGGTGGTTCCCATATTTCGGGTGAACTCGGTACTATGCAGGTAACTGAACAGATAGATGCACTGGAGGTAATGGGTATCAATGCTAAATCTTATCTGGTACTTCCCAAACTATTGGCTTCTCTGACCGTACTCCCAATGCTGATTGTGCTTGGAGTTTTCCTGGCCATCATGGGTGGTTACATCACCTCTGTGGCAGTAGAGATTATTTCTGAAGTGGACTACATCAGGGGTATCAGATCACAGTTCAATCCTTACATCATCAATGTGATATTAGTAAAATCTGTTTTCTTCGGATTTATCGTTGCGGCAATCGCCTCTTTTGAGGGTTATTACACCAGGGGAGGCGCACTGGAAGTGGGCAGGTCCAGTACCAAATCAGTGATTAAGAGTTGCATCAGTATTCTGCTGGCAGATTACATCATCACACAAATCATGGTAGGATAAGATGGTTAAGAAATTGCTAAAAAGGCTTTCGATCTTCCTGGCGATTGTTCTGATTGGTTTCTTGGCATTTTTCTTCTTCTATGCCAACTCACTTAGCAATGTCAATCCCATAGCAATTACCTATTATCAAACCTTAAAAAAGAATCTAAAAGCCAACGGTTACAAGGCCGATGTATTTGTAATCAGTGGTAAAAGAGCGAATTGGCACAACCAGCTGCTTACTTATTTTGGAGCTGCTTCCAAAAGCCAGCATCTCAAAGGAAATGCCATCGATATAGTCGTATTGGATGTTAATGATGATGGTTTATATAATGACAAAGATGTTGACATTGTCACCTCTCAATTGGAGCTGATCATCAGAAATAAAGGTGGGGTCGGTACCTATAAAACCGAAAACCTCCTCTGGAATCGACAAATGGTACACTTCGATTGCAGAGGAAGCCATGCCAGGTGGAGCAGGTAAAGAAAATCCTGCCTGTTATAGTTTTTTCAAAACAATCGACTCCTTACATTTATCAGTCATCGATTGATACAGTCCCTTTAAGGCAGGATAAACCTCGGGTGGAATATCATTTTTCAGAATTTCAAACTTTATCAGGAGATTGATTTTATCGCCTGATGCCAATGCTTTGTAAGTGAATTTTCCATATGAACCTGGTAATCCCAGGCTTACTGACTCAGGCAGCGACTCAATAGCATAACCTGCCGGAATGTCGATGACGCTGGTGACCTGTGTGGCTGGCAGAGACTGGTACTGCACAGGATAACTTCTTTCTGGTTCAGTCATCGGATTTTCTAACAGACTTTGAAACTCTATTGGGTTCAGGTAAATTTTTTCCTGATCTTTTAGATATTCTTTGAACTCATAAACAAATTTTGTGTTGAGTTGCCCTTTTTCTGACTGAACATTTTCAGCACGATGTTCTTTGACTTCCCTCATCTCGGGAATAGCAAACATTTTCTTATAGTAACTATCATTACCAGCAGCAATTTCTTCTCTGAAATATGATGTATTCACCTCATCCCATTTGACATTATATGATTTTGTGAAATCTTTTTCTGTAAATGTTATTTGCTGATAGATGGAATTTTTCCACTTTCTGCTACTGGCAATATTGGTCCATCCGACCTGATCAGTCAAAGTTAGCCCGGGCCGGCCATTGCTATACGTAGGTAAAATTTCGAAAGGTAAAAACTGACTGGTAGCATCTATAAAGTACGTTTTACCGTTGTCTATCACTTGTACAACCACGTGATCAAAAGGTTTCTCCAAGGGGTAGCCCTGATAAACCATCCCGTTTGTGGGCGTACTGGTCAAAATGAGGTAAGTCTCAACAAAAACATTGTTCAGCGCTGCATATAGTTTCAGGTTTACATCAGCACTGTTATTTGCATTATCCGGATAGATATCGAACTTGCCTGACCACTTATAATTTTCTTTAATAGCTGTATGAATCCTCCTTAATTTTTCCTCCGTACTTCCGTTAGCGGAAACATCAGATAGTGAAACGTCTGCCTCCAGGTTATTACCTCGCATCAGATCGGATACTTTTTTAACCCTTAGATAATTGGTTGCAAACTTACTCCACGAATTGGCGTTGTTATTATCACCAGGTTTTCTAAAAACTATCCTCTCTAAATAATCCTGAGGACTGAGTAGAAATGGATCATCGCTTTTCAGTGAGTTTACTTTTTTCAGTTCCCATCTGGAAATTCCCTGAGGGGTTGCCGCCCCATTTTGAAATCTGGCAAGAGTAGTTGGGCGTTCTCCCGATACGTTTTCTAACCCTTTGTAAATTTCCTCAGTTAATGTCCTTCTACCTTCGAATGAAATGTAAAAATCAAACTCCTTGGGTGTATCAGTACTTTGTCTGTATGAGGAATGTAGCGTTGGAATATCATGTTGGAATTTCCAATCAGCCGGTTTGCTGAGCGAAGCAGCTCTACGTTTATATCGGTATTCAATAATTGCGCCGGGCCTCAAGACAGGAATCTTCACTGTCATAACAGCCTGCTTATCAGAGATTTTCTTAGTAGATACTTGATCTTCCCTTAATTTAGACACAACTTCATTGCCATTGAACATCACTGAAGTAATGCCTTCC
The DNA here is from genome assembly GCA_038525605.1 of Bacteroidota bacterium. Taxonomy (GTDB): domain Bacteria; phylum Bacteroidota; class Bacteroidia; order Cytophagales; family Cyclobacteriaceae; genus JANSWY01. Next base: position 3,411 of record JBCBHL010000274.1, on the reverse strand, counting down.
ACATCTATGATTTCTTCGATACTCGGATCATATGTTATCTTCACTATTCCTCTCTTCAATTCGGATTTATCGAAGATTTTTATTCTTCTGTGAATAGAGGTGACATATCTTTTGGATTTGTAGCTAAACAAAGCATCCTCATAGAGAATCATAGCTTTTGCATCCTCTTCGAAGGAACATGAAGTCATGGAAAGTTCCTCCTTTGAATATTTCCCCCACTTCACATCGGACTGACTAAATGCATGAAAGGAGAACAAAACAATAGCTATTATTAAATACAGGTTTTTCATTGGTTATGGGTAGCTTAATATGTTTAATTGTATTAATAAATCAATTTTATGGTGTTCGTCGTAGAAAGTCTCCTATTAATTGTAGCGCAAGGGAAAATCATTCTGATGACCGTTTTCCAGGAAAGCATCATCAATCAGAATAATCATTCAATATAACAACTCCATAAAAATATTTGAAGGTAATTTACTATCGTTTTAGAAATATTAAAAGCAATATTTGGATAGCATATACCCCTTATCCAATACAAGACAGGATGAACTTTCCCTTAAATGAGGTCTGTATTTATGAATGTTTTTTGAAGATATGGTAAACAGTCGATCTATCATTTTGGCTAAAAATTAATCGATTGGGATTAAATTGATAGAGGCGGCATTTTCTTCGAAAATGCCGCCTCTAAACATACTTTTAAAATTCGATATTATTTACAATTCAAACTTAATTCCCTGCGCCAGTGGCAATTCAGTAGAATAGTTGATTGTATTGGTTTGTCTTCTCATATATACCTTCCAGGCGTCAGAACCTGATTCTCTTCCTCCTCCTGTTTCTTTCTCACCACCAAAAGCACCGCCGATTTCAGCTCCGGAAGTTCCAATGTTGACATTGGCGATTCCGCAATCTGAACCTGCCTGAGACAGGAATAACTCAGACTCCCTTACATTGGTCGTCATAATAGCCGAAGATAATCCTTGCGGAACATCATTTTGAAGAGCGATTGCTTCTTCTATCGTGCTGTATTTGATCAAATACAAAATAGGCGCAAACGTCTCATCCTGAACAATTTGATAGTGATTTTCTACCTCGTAAACAGCGGGTTTCACGTAACATCCTGACTCATAGCCTGCTCCAGCAAGTACTTCACCTCCAATTACTTCTTTACCACCTTCTTCTTTGATCTTATCAATAGCACCGAGATACGATTTCACAGCGTCGGTATCGATCAATGGGCCAACATGATTGGACTCATCCAATGGATTGCCAATTCTCAATTGCTTATAAGCATTGATCAGTTTGCCTTTCACATCTTCAAAAATACTTTCATGGATAATCAATCTTCTGGTCGAGGTACATCTTTGTCCGGCAGTACCCACTGCCCCGAACACAGCCCCGATCAGTGACATATCAAGATCAGCATTTTCTGTCATAATGATGGCGTTGTTTCCACCAAGTTCCAGCAAAGCACGTCCCAGTCTTCTACCAACAGCCTCGCCCACTTTTTTACCCATTCTGATGGATCCTGTAGCAGAGACTAAGGGCACTCTCTTGTCGGCAGTCATGAGCTCACCGATTTGATAATCTCCAATTACCAGACCTGAGATACCTTCCGGTAGGTTATTTCTTTCAAAAACCTTCGATACGATTTTTTGGCAGGCAACCGCTGTCACTGGTGTTTTTTCCGATGGTTTCCAAACACAAACATCTCCACAAACCCAAGCCAGCATGGTATTCCATGCCCATACAGCTACAGGAAAGTTAAAAGCAGAGATAATTCCTACAACTCCCAGTGGATGATATTGCTCATACATTCTGTGGCCAGGACGCTCAGAATGCATTGTAAGCCCATACAACTGGCGGGAGAGCCCTACGGCAAAGTCACAGATATCAATCATTTCCTGAACCTCTCCGAGACCTTCCTGGTATGATTTACCCATTTCGTAGGATACCAGCTTACCCAAATCCTCTTTGTTAATTCTCAATTCATCTCCGATCTGCCTGATGATCTCACCTCTTTTAGGAGCCGGCATCAATCGCCATGATTTATAAGCTTCAGCAGATTTAGCAACTACTGCTTCGTATGTATCTGCAGTACCACTTGTGACTTTTGCAATCAATGCCCCGTCAGCGGGAGAATGTGAACTAATGACTGCCCCGGAGGAGGATAACCAATCTTTACCAGTTGAGCTACCTTGATTTAATTCAGCAATACCCAGATTGGATAATGCGGTTTTGATACCGAAATTGTCTGACATTTCTTTAGTTAAATTAATGTTGTTAACGCAAAGCTAAACAATATCCAAACTGTTCCTAAAAAATCAGGAAATCTCTTGCTCCGGGTAGTTTTACTTATATCTATATGACTTAGTTTTCGTCTCCAAGTATACTTTTCAGTAAAGCGGCAGATTGTACTGCATTAAGACCCAAGTTCATTCTGGGACTATAAAGGAGCCTTATCAGTTCTTTATCCAAATCCGAAAACTCATTGTAATCAGACAAAATATTTTCAAAAAAGATACTCTCAGTATACAAAGTAGAAGGTCCTGCTAGACCCAGCGCTCTTGCAACTTGTTCTCTCATCAGATGATTCTTTTCCAAATCGGTTGTATTTTCAGTATCTACATAAATGAATGTAAAAACAAAACCGGATTCCAACTCGCTACCTGAAACATGCAGACCGTATGACCTCTGTAAATCTTCTAAAGGGATACTATTTGCAATTGTGGTTGTTACATAGTGATCTATGAAACCCTGAGGGGAACCGAAAAATATTTCAGCATTAGAATTCTCAATATTATCCACAATGTTGATTCTCACATCAGAAGTGATTAGCGCATTTATTTCGCTGACTACCGAGTTCAATTCGTCTAATAAAGCTTCTCCAGGATCACCAATAATGAACAAATTCATATCCTGTTCCCATCTAACCGTATTACGTGCAGCTTTATTTGCCCTCCTGTTAGCCACATCTACGAAGTATTCAATTATTTCCATTTGAGCGGTCGTTATTTCATCAACATTTACGGTGACCATTGCTGTCCCTTGTAATTCGCCTGCCGTAACGGAAATTTCAGCAGTTATGACAGGATTCACTTTAAATTCATAGGGAGTGGCATCTGCAATTGTTATATCTCCGGTGGTTGAGTTTATCTGCATAGCTCCATCGATACTCTGAGAAACGATTTCGTATACTGGATTTGTAACCCCTGTTGTTACAATGGACACTTTACCGACGGTTGTTCCGCTTGCCGGTTTATTAGGCACAGTGACGCTAAGGTCCAACAAGTCCAGTTCATTGTTTTCTTCCATCACATCCTCTGAGTCACCACAGGATATTAGAAATATTGATAAGATGAACAAAGAATTGATCAACAAGAAAGGAATTTTATGAAAGACAAAAAGTTTAAT
>JBCBHL010000273.1:0-10116 GCA_038525605.1 Bacteroidota bacterium | reverse complement strand
ATCGTTATGAGGTATCGTTGAGTTTTACAATTTAATTCATAATGATGAATTCATAATTATGAATTAAACCATAAAACCTACTGATAACTCAAATCAAAAAAACCATCAGCAACTCTTGCACCCACCCGGGCCAGGGATAGAGCGGCATGTTTGAGCCCGAAATGGCCATTGCGTTGGGCTGGCGAGTAGCGAAAGCCCGTTAGGCCCCCACCTATGTTGAAAATTCGTTGGATATACCCAATTATTCGGCCCAAATCTTTAAAACCACCTACTCCTTCTTAAAAATCAACGCCGGAATTTCCAGTGATTTAAATAATTCGTTGTAGGCTTTCATCTCCGTTTCGTTGATGTCGTCACTCTCATTTACCAGAATTAACTAAATTGTTGTTTTAGTATTGCCCCATATTAGAGCTGAATTTGCAGACTCATTTTAGTTTTAGGCATATTGTTATTTCTTTTCTTTTTTTATGTCTTTCAAAATCTCTCTTTCAGTTTTATCAATTCGTCTTTGTACTTTCTTGACATCTTCTGACGGTGGAAGGTTCTCAGGTTTTACACCTCTTTTGAGTAGGATACTTCGAACTTCATTGTTGTTGTCAACATGCTCTTTTGTAATTGCTCTGTCTTCAGATAACTTTGTCTACTACATTGTGACTAGTCAGTTCAGTAGCAAAATCCTTAGCCTTTATTATATTAATAGGGTTGGAAGAAAGTCGGCTAAAGGCCTACTTGAAGGAACACCAAGTTGGTTTTTCATGAATTGGGTTGTTCTTCCTCCAAACAATGCTTTATCCCCTTCTGATCGAATTAAGGCAAAGCTTCGGTTGTCAACTCCTCGTTCATAAATTATTCCAGACAATTTCTTTTCGGACTTAGAAAGCTTCTCTCGTGCATTTACTCTATCAATATCGAGTAGCCTTTTTTCAATTAGCTCTTGTTTTCTCGTTTGAACAGCAAAGTATGTTTGTGCAAATGCAACTTCAGGTTTGCTTGGATCACCATTCTGGGCTACTAAGTAACAAGCGTACCTTGTTAAAGCAATATCTTCTACTTCCCTTTGTCCACCTTTGCCTATGTCGATCATTTTGGTGACTCCAACGAAATGATCATCTATCCGTTCTCCTGAGTTTTCACATGATTTAGAGGCTTTTTGTATTGCATTAGCGAAATTCCTCCAGTCTTTATAAGCAAAAACATCCTGTAACTCTCGAGCGCTCCAACATTCTAACCCATCGAGGTTGTAACAGGCATCTTCAAAAACTTTGAACAACTCAGAAATTAGTTCTTTTTCATGGAGATAAATTTATAAGTTTTATACAATGAAAACCAGCTTTCGGCTAAAACCAGTAGGCTTAGTTTATAAACTTCTTTAAATATATATTTATATAAGTGCCATAAAAGCCTCTTTAATACCCAAGCGATCTCAGGCTTACTCCTTCTTCATAATCAACGCCGGAATTTCCAGTGATTTAAATAATTCATTGTAGGCCTTCATCTCTATTTCGATGATGTCGTCTCTTTCTTTCTTGTACACATCCCAGTCTTTCATCAGGTCGCGGAAACGTTCTTTAGCGCCTTGTGTAACTGCGGGATCGGGTTGGTCGATGTAACTCATCAACTGAATGAGCTGAGCATTGAGCTTGTTGTTGAAATTGATCACATCTTGAAAGGTCTTCTGCTTCTCCTGCACCAGGTTTTCTTCCCAGGTATTGATTCGTGAAATCAGCGTATCACCCCTTACAACCAAGGTGTCTGCTTTGTCATTTCCTTTGAGGAGTTTGGCATAATGACCTAGTTGCGCCTTGGTAGACCGCATTTGATTGACCGACTTGTGCATGTCTCTCAAGGTGTTTTCAATGGTGACGAGCATGTTTTGCTGTGCAGTAAAATCAGCTTGACTTGTCTGAATGGCTGGGTTTGGGAGGATTTTCGCACTGGTTGTAACCGTGTCTTTTTCCAGAATCATTCTCAAGGTAAAATCACCCGGAGCTACACTTGATCCTGAGAGTCCGCCAAATACAAACAATTTATTGATTGCAGGAATGGCCTCCCGATTGAAATCCCAGGTAAATCGGTTAAATCCTTTTTTCGCAGGCAAAGCTTCTGGCGTAGCAGGTCCACCTGGCCAGCTTTTAAAGTCTTCTGCTTCCTTATTGGTGTAAGACCTGATGACCTTATCTCCTTGTATCACTTCCAATCGAAGATCCAATGTGTCTGCATCCTGATCGAGGTAGTAATCGAATGTTACCCCACTCCTGGGGTTGGTTCCTTGTCCGACAGCCTTTGATACACCTCCAAAAATGCGGTAGCTGGCTTTGGGTTGGAAAACCTGTATTGCTTTTTGATCGGTACTGATGTTTTGCAAAACGCCTAAGTCGTCTAATATCCAGAAGCCACGTCCGGAGGTAGCAGCAATAAGATCATTGTCCTGAATCGTGAGGTCATTGATAGCCACAACAGGCAAGTTCAGGTCGAGTCTCTGCCAGTTTGCACCATCATTTAGTGATACGTATAACCCTGTTTCTGTACCGGCGTATAACAAGCCTTTTCTTTTCTTATCAGCGCGAACGACTCTCGCAAAGCCATTAGGATCGTCCAGGCCGTGTACGATTTTTGTCCATGTTTTTCCGTAATCGCTGGTTTTGAAAATATGTGAGTTCAAGTCCATCGATTTATAACGCATTACGACCACATAGGCTGTGGCAGGATCGTGCTCCGAAATGTCGATGCTATTGATGATGCCATCTGAAATCCCTGGAGGTGTTACGTTCTCCCAGCTATCACCTCCGTTTCTGGTGATGTGCAGTTGGCCATCATCACTGCCTGCATACAATACACCTTCTTCATGCTGCGACTCCACCAAAGACATCAGCGTGTTGTAATTTTCCCCACCTGCTGCTTCATTGGTATAAGGTGCGCCACCAGGACCGTGTTTGTCTACTTCATTTCTGGTGAGGTCGGAGCTGACTGCTTTCCAGCTGATACCGCCATCTGTTGTTTTGAAAACTACGTTTCCTGCATGATAAATGGTATTTCTGTCATGAGGTGATGAGATAATCGGTGCATTCCAGTTGTAGCGATACCTTGAATCTTTAGGCGCAATACTCAGTCCCAATTCAGGATATTCTTTGATAGATTTCTGTGCTCTGGATGATCTGGACCACCTGCTGATATTGCCCTGATAGGTACCACCATAAACCGTTTCCGGATTGTCAGGATCGAAGGCTATGAATGCACTTTCCCCTCCTGCTACTGAATACCAATCTTTCCAGTCGATTCCTCCGTCGTTGGTTCTGCTGGCAATGCCAATGGCTGAATTGTCCTGCTGACCACCGTAAATATGATAAGGTACTCTATTGTCGGCGATGACCCGATAAAACTGTGAGGTAGCCTGATTTTGTTGCGTGCTCCAGCTCTTGCCTCCATTGAAGGAAACGTTGGCGCCACCGTCATTGGAGTTGATCAGGTTGCTGTTGTCGTGCGGATTGATCCATAAGTGGTGGTTGTCACCGTGCGGGACAGGAATATTTGAAAAACTCCTTCCGCCATCGATGGATTTCATCACAGGTGCATTGAGTACGTAGACGATGTTTTCATTTTGCGGATCAGCAAAAATTTCCATGTAGTACCATGACCTGGCAATGTTCACCCGGTTACTGTTGACCTGAGTCCAGTTTTCGCCTGCATCGTCGGATCGATAAACGCCTCCTTCTTCGCCTTCTGCTTCGATAACTGCAAAAACCCTTTCAGAATTGGCTCTGGAAACGGAGATTCCTGATTTACCAAAAGCTTCAGGCAGACCTTCTGTCAATTTTGTCCAGTTGTCACCGCCGTCAGTAGATTTATACAAACCTGAGTTTCCCCCACCGGATTCGATCAACCAGGGATAGCGGCGATGTTGCCACATGGAAGCGTATAGAATCCTTGGGTTGTTCATATCCATCGACAGGGAAGACGCACCGGTAATGTTATTGACGAATAATACCTGACTCCACGTTTTTCCGCCATCCATGCTTCTGTAGATTCCTCTTTCCTTTGAAGGCCCATACTGGGCTCCTTGCGCTGCTACATAAATGATATCCGGGCTGGACGGGTGGATGATGACGTCAGAAATGTGACGGGTTTTTTCAAGTCCCATGTGTGTCCATGTTTTACCGGCATCCATCGATTTGTAGACGCCATCTCCCATAGAAGTCATCACACCTCGAGCAGCATGTTCTCCCATGCCAACTACTACAATGTTGACATCACTTTCCGACACTGCGATAGCACCTACGGATCCTGTTTTAAAAGATCCGTCAGAGATATTCTTCCAGGTGATACCTGCATCTGTTGTTTTAAAAACTCCTCCACCGGTAGAGCCCATGTAATAAGTCCGCGGTTTGCCGATCACACCTGTTGAGGTAACACTTCTACCGCCCCTAAACGGCCCGATATTTCTCCATTTCAATCCATGAAACAGTGAGTCCGTCAGCACTATTGCAGGTGTTGCAGGTTCTTTAGATTTCTTTTTTCTCTTCTGCGCCTGGCTGGTGGCTGGTAGTAATAGCAGACAGATGAGCAGAGAAGTAAGTGTATTGCTGAAGAATGCCCTGATTCGGGATTTCGGAGTATGTAGGTTAGTCATCGGTATATAATGTTGTCACAATAGATTTACCATTAGTATCAAAATCAACGGAATTCATTTTCTTAAACATTAAGCCAATTCATAATTATGAATTCATAATTAATTTCTTGCTCGCCGATTAATGTCTTTAAATGAAATCAGTTGACAAATAAAAACCTCGTGAAAAAGTCTGTAGGTTAATATGTACCTAATCTAGCAGAACACCTTTTCAATTGCAAGCTTGCTTGTTGTGGTTGGCGGGTACGATGTTTGGGTGGGGGTGCTTGTTTGAAAAAACGGAACAACGGGTCTTCAGGTCAGATTACACTGATTACATATGTTCCTGCTTTTGAAAGTCAGTATCCAGAATAAAACTCATTAAGGTTTGTTCGATCCTTTAATCTGGTTTATTTCTTAATTGCTTTTGAGGCATGGTAATTTCTTCATCCAGCAAAGGTTCAAGATCTTTTAATTTTTCCAATAAGTCCATTGATCCATGTCTTACAGTAATTACAATGATGCCTTGTTGGACTGAATCACAAATAAGGTAGTGTTTCTTGACATTGTAAATTGTAAACTTTGATGAAATTCTCTCATTTATTCTAAGAAGTTCTGGTTTCTCCTTTAATAAATTGAAAGCATCTTGAAAAGCAAGCGGGTATTTTGTGCAGTTTTCTTTCCCACGCTTCTAAAGAGTACTCATAGATGTCTTGGAGGTCATCAAGGGCTCTTTTCGTAAGATGAATATCCATTACCTACATCTGGTCACGTTTATGCGCGTTTAAATCGGCAAGTAAATCACCGGAAAACTTCTTTGTATCACCCCTAACTGCATCATTATACCCATCAAGAATTGCATTTCGCAGGGCATTAGCTTCTAACCTCTCTTTTTCATGTCGAATTAAATTTCGAACATACTCATCAGGAGTGGTAAAGAGCGTTCCGTTTCCGGACTGGCTTTCTATAAACTGCTTCAGTTCATCAGTTAGTGAGATATTCAGCATTTCTGTTTTCTCCATGATTTTCTAACATCAGTTTTTATAAAAATAAAATAGAGTAATAGCAATAACAATATTTTATGATGAAAGTTGACGTTAGAGATTCATTTGTCGGTTATTATTGTTTCGTTTTTGATACTTGCTTATAAAGTGCTGCAATCTCATTAATAACAATTTCCGGACTTTGAACCCAAACTTTGTGCCCGGCTTTTGGGACCGGGATATACTGATGATTTGGAAGACTACCAAAGGCTTTTAAACAATTGGTCATATTGATCATATCTTGTTCTGTTTCTCCAATCTCTTTAGTTGGATTGCGAACTCCGGCAGCAACTACTGTCAGGGGAATTGAATTTGAAATAAACCTTTTAGCCATATATTTCGAGATCTCCGGAAATTCTTTCAATACGTAAAAAAGCCCTGTTTTATATTCATTTAATAACGCCCAGTTTTCTTGAGAGATCGCTTCCTCAATTCTTGTGGCATATTCAACATTTAGTCCACAAGGTGTCGCCACGTCAATGAAAACCGCACCTTTGATATTACCTTTATTTATGAGCGCAAATTCTGAGGCATAGAAACTACCAAACGAATGTGCCACCAGAAAGAATTTTTTCTGGTATCCCAGTCTTGCTAAGGCTAGTTTTAAATTCTTAATTTCTCTTGTAAACGAAATGTTGGTAGTATCAATACTGCTCTTGCCTAATCCAGCCCGGTCATAGGTGATCAGAGTAGCTCCCGTTTCCTCGTGAATCTTTTTCAAGATTGGTTCCCAAACCGAACCATCATCTCCATTTCCTGCCTCGAAAAGGATAGGTATCCCTTCTCCCTCTATGATTTTAAAATGAAGTAGATGATTATCAACCTTCATCATTGTATCCAACACCTGAGATTGACCATTACTGTAGAATAGGAAGACGAAGAGTATCAAAAGCTTAAATGATTTCATGATGATTTCTTTTTGAGATGACGAACAAAGTTCTTTGATGTTACATCGTTTTGGAAAACTATATTCATCCAGTTAAAACTGAAGCCTGCTGTTCTCGTCGTTAATGTCGCTGAATTTGTATTCCTGACTTGCTACTAACTGGTGTTAATTATCAGGCATATTTCGCGTTTCTACCCTCAGCACATTCGTTTTGTGGATAATTTATCATGATGACTAAGGATGACAGGTCAATTTGGTAATAGCATTTACTAATTACACTTATTCCTCAAACCCTACACCTTTCAAATAGATCATGACACTTATCAGTTTTGGAAAAATAGGAGTGTCTGACTTTCTAATTTCACTACATCAAACAATGGAAAAAGAGGAAAATGAAGACATTCACACGCACTCAAAACAAAACAATTCAGCTATTGAAAGTTCGCTTAGCAGGTCAGTACATTTCATTGCTCTGCCAGAGGCCTTCTCATCAAAACCACTTAACCGACAAAATCAAATTCTTCATCAAGCTATGCTATTTGAAAAGCTGGGTGTGGATGGACTTCTTCTTCAAAATACTCATGTCATAAGACAGTTTTTAATTGGGTTATCACGACAAATTTGTTAGTCTGTTTTCTGATTTGAGCTGTGAGTCAATTTTAGGCCTACGTAATACTTCGGCCTACGTAGTATAGTTTAACTCATAATTAATCCAAACCTGCAAAATTTGACTGTTATCATAACGATAATTGATCTAAACAAAACTTAACGTGATTATGCCTGTCAATTGTAAAATCTTTTAACCTCAATCAAGATAAAATCATGAAAAATTTAGTAATCACATTCGCGTTATTCATTACTCTCGGGGTTTGTAAAGGGAGTTCAACCAATAACTTCGACCAGACCGTAGTGGCGGTTAACGGACTGAATCTAAGAGAAAGTCCTTCCCTAAGAGGTAAAGTAATTGCCAGTATTCCATTTTTGGATAAAGTAAAATTAGTTCAGGAAGCCGATACTTATGAAGACACTGTGGGAACCGTCAGTTTTGGAGGCTACAATGATTTCACGCAGCAGATTATCGGGGAATGGGTAAAGGTGAAATATCAAAAAAAGGAAGGCTATGTTTTCAATGCCTACCTGATGTCTGAATACTTTGAAGAGTCAGCACAAGGTGAAGATAGTCAATATGCGCTGTCTTTTCCTGGAACAAACTGTTATGAAAATGTCCATAGAAATAAAGAAATCAGGTGGAAAGGCGTGTTCAAAAACGGCAATTCATATGAGATAAAAGAGGTAAAGCTTGAATATTACATGAGTTTTGATGAAATGGGCCAATGGTATGGTGTCACCACGGATTCAAATGATTCACTACTGTTTATGCTGGGTGCAGTGGAGGATAAATTTCCAAATGGACAAATAGCAGGGAGATACCGTGATTATGGAATGGAGTTCGATTACAGCAAGAGGTCTTCAACGGTTGAAAACATGACACTACATTTGCTGGAGGACGAAGCTTACTTGTCAATCTCTGAAGGAAATCAGCAACAAAAAATAGAATCGCATGGTGTCGTGTTCATCCTATGGAAAGGTGACCTTGATGGGGATGATAAAACTGACTATATATTTACAATTGGGGAGAAAAGCAGTAGTACGGTGTTATTCTTGAGTTCGGAAGCCGAAGAAGGTCAAATAGTGAACCCAGTAGCATCATACTTTTCAGGGTATTGTTGTTAAGCTGCGTGGTTTTGAATTTGATTGCTGATCATATGTTAAACCTTAGGAGAATCATACTAAAAGAAATAGCACAAACTGATCACTCAAGCCTGTGCTATTTCTTCAAATTGTTGCATTGCAACTCATCAAACCGTTATTGATCCAGTGGTAAATATCGTTCCTTCAACACATTGAAATGATGTATCTGATGTGCAGCAATCGTCAACCCAATCGTATAGAGTGGCATTTCATACTCGAAAAACACACAATTGGTATCCAGAATTTTCTGATTAAATGACTCAAACATCATCATTGTAGAACGACGGACAATTCGGAGTTCATCCACCAACTGCTCAATCGATAATTCATCAGCGTTGGAGTTTTCCCCCATTATTTCCTGATCATGAGCTTCCGGGATTGTCCCCTCTTCACGGGCAAAAATAATGGCCCTGAAACACCAGATTCTCTCCCAATCAATGAGGTGTTGGAGTATTCTGTGAATCGTCCATTTGCCAGGTTCATAAGTTTTTAAACCGATTCGGTTCAATTGAGCAATGTCTAATTTATCTATATTTTCCAGACTCATATTTAATGCTTCTGAAAGTGTTTTCCCTTCATTTAACTCTAATACATAAGTCAAAAATTCGGGGTTCTTTTTTATATCTTGATTTTCCATTTAATAGTCTTAAATACTGAATTGATTGTTCGCATATCTCATCTGATTGAAGCTAAGAATCAGTCTACAGTCATGATCAAGAATCTGAACAAAATGCTGAATGCATCCTCAACATGACTCCATGCAGATCATATAAGAAACGAATAAAAAGGGTAATAAAAAAAGTGTGTCTGGAAGAGTATCCAAACAACAAATCATTAGCCAGTGGAATATACGACTAATGTATTATGCTACTATTAATTTAAGAATTACTCTCAAAACGTGAATGATTAGTACAACTGAAAGATAGTAATTTTTAAGAAAACTATCTGCGGTTGTAAAATAAATGTGAAGAATATCAGCTTAACTGACATGCTCATCACTTATGAAGTCGCTGATTATAAAGAATATTGTAAGTAGGCTTTGTGATGAATAGGTGTTGTTTATAGGTGGTCTATGTTTAGTGCCCACTCTTTTTCAAGGTCTTCGAATAGCTGTTGATACTATGCGACGATTGTTAATCAGTTTTTGATTGTTGAAAGGGTACTTGAAGGTGTTTAGATTGGTCAGTGTGATTTTATTTAACTGATGTCATATCGCTGAGTCAATATAACAAGCAATAACCAGTCATTTGGTCAGGATAAACCAAAGGACTGGTTGTAATGCTAGTTGCTTCATACTACTTCTTCTATCTTCGTGGACTGTGCCAGTTCTCTCCAGTTCTCGATATCATTCGTGATTCTGTCGATTTGCTTGTCACCGTTTTCAAGTGCATAATCCCCAACAAAGAATCTGAATGGCGCATTTTCAGAAAAAGCTGCCTCCATGATAGCTTCAGATGTTTTATAGGCACTCCAGGGCTGCTTGCCATCAATGCTTGTCAGAAATCCCTTGAACTTACCAACAGACTCATCATAGGCACTAATTTGTTTTTCTGGAGACTTCAGTGAGGATCCTGCCCAGTTAGTTCGCATAGGTCCGGGTAGTACAGCCATCACTTTAATGCCAAATGGTGATACCTCAGCGGCCAGTGAATCACTGAATCCTTCCAGCGCCAGTTTGCTGGCACCATAAAAAGTCATGCCCGGTACAGGTACAAAACCTCCGATCGCCGAGATTTGAATAATATTGCCGCTACCTTGAGCTCTCATATGCGGAACAACTGCTGAAGTCAGCATGGCGGCTCCCCAGAAGTTCGTTTCGAACTGCAGGCGCG
>JBCBHL010000272.1:0-10168 GCA_038525605.1 Bacteroidota bacterium | reverse complement strand
TTCAAAAATCAATATCAAAGAGTATTTAGAAGAGCTAGCCGCTACTCTTTTTCGTTCTTACGATGTTTCTGAAGATCGTATTAAATTGTCCAGTAAAATAGAAGCCGTAGATTTATCTATTGACGCCACTATGCAGATAGGGTTAATCATCAATGAGTTAATTTCCAATGCTTTGAAATATGCTTTTCCTGATAATATGAATGGAACAGTGAGTGTTTCTCTAAGTAAAGACAGCAACGGCCATCAACTGGAAATATCTGATGATGGTATCGGCATAGCCTCTCCTGATGATTTGAAAAAATCTTATGGTTATCGAATTGTCAGGTCTATTTCACGTGGGTTAAACGGAACCATTGATCTGGATCATCATAAAGGCACCACATTTAGGCTTACATTTACATCATGAGTAAACAGCTGAAAATATTAATCGTTGAAGATCAACCAATCGTAGCTGATGACATTGCTATATGTCTGGAGCAATTAGATCATGAAGTAGTCGAAATATGTAGCTCAGCAACTACCGCATTGGAAGTATTGTCAAGAAATACCATTGATCTGGTCTTGCTGGATATTAAAATCAAAGGAGATAAAGACGGTATACAGCTGGCACAACTAATTCGTCAAAAATTCGATATTCCGTTTATTTTCATTTCATCACTATATGATAAAACGACCCTAAGTCGGGCCAAAAACGCGGAACCTTCCGGCTACATTGTCAAACCCTTTAAAGATGAAGACATCCAGGTAGCCATTGACATGGCTGTCACGAAGGCGGGCATCATGCCAATCACTGAATCACAAACAGAGCAATTTGAACTTTTTATCAGAGATAAAAATGCAATGGTGCCGCTTGATTTTAATGAAGTGTTATACATCGAGGCATCTGATAATTACGCCATCTTTCACCTTTCTGATACCAGCTATACTGTCTCTCAAACACTTAAATTCATTGAAGGCAAACTAATAGATCACGGATATTGCCGGATCCATAAGACTTTCCTGATCAACCTTAGAAAAATAGATCGCATTGAACACAGTGTCGTTTTTATCAATGGTGCACCGTTACCAATTGGTAAGAGTTACAGAAAAGCATTCATGGACCGATTGATCATTTTTTGAGCATCTCATTTGCAACCCACCGTTGCATAGAATAAGTAAACATTAAAAGTAGTATGGTTTAAGCTAATCAAGCTGGGGCGCGTTTGCAACGCGATCCTTATTTTAGTGCCTCGTCAATCTAAAAAAGCTATTTCCAACAAACCTTTTCTGCCACAATAATCCCTGGCTGAACTATAAATATAGGCAGCTTCATGATCAACAATCTCGTCTGACACTGGGTTTTGGTGAATGTAATCCAACTTTTGCTGCATAAATTGGTTTGTAAGCAGCTGCTTAGGATGATTGCCATCCTGCCAAACCTTGTATTTTTTGATGCGCTTTAACCGATCTGCAGACTGACTGAAGGACTTTAAAAGCCAGTCACGCCTGCTTTCTCCTATTTCGTTAATTGCTTTAATGATCTCCTTATTAGTGTATTTCTTAAAGTCTCTCAGAATGTCTGATAGTACAATATCATCGGAACTGATAATCATATGCAAATGCGAAGGCATCAAACACCATGCATGGATGATAAGACCCTTTTTTTGCTGACAATACTTTAGTGAATCTAATATTATGTGTCTTAGCTCTTTTCTTGTGAAAAGATCAATCCATTCAACTATAGTGCTGGTAATGAAGTAAATTCCTTGAGGATCGTTAAACTTATATTTTTCTGACATTTATGATGATTTAGGCACTCAATATACATCATAAAGATGATTTTCAAACAAAATAAACGCTAATTTTCAGCAGGCCTGCAAGCATACGCATTCTATCGATGCACTCGTTACAAGCGAGCGCTAGCTGAGCCAGGTATGAGGTAAAACATTCGTGCAACTTCACTGAAAATGTTACCCGGGACGTTCACCCCCTGATATAGTGCGTTCACTCAACAGTTAGTTCGTTCACCAGCCAACTCTGGAATAATCCTAATTAAACTTCCAATTTTACAATTGATTAGTCATTTAAAAAGCTCCCGGACCGAGCGAGGAACAGAGACTCAATTGACTAATCAAAATCTTAAGAAACTATGAATACGCCTCACATGGGATACTGTATCTCATGTGATGCCTATTTATTGAAAATGAAATAATAACTAACTCGTTTTATGAAAAAGCTCTTACAGTTTGTCTTTTTTGTCCTGCTGCTCTTCGGACAGCAGCTGGCATTTAGCCAGGACAATCCATTTGTCACTACCTGGACCACAACAACAAGTCCGGAATCCATTTCGATTCCGTTGAATGGACGTTTCAATTACGATTTCGAATTTGTCTGGAAGGACGCTGCTGACGGTAGTGTAGTTACTTCCGGTTCACATGCTTCTGCTGATGGTACTTTCACAACGGAACTTCCTACTGCAGGAAATTACCTGTTGGAAATCACCGGATCCTTCCCACATTTTGTAGATTATCCAAAAGCAAGTCTGACGGATGTCAACCAATGGGGTGAGATAGCATGGGGTAGTTTTCAGGAAAGTTTCGAGAATTGGCCAGGTACTGGTTTCAGTGCAACTGACACACCGGATCTCTCCAATGTCACCAGCATGGAAGAGGCTTTCCGTAATGCAAGTGCTTTTAACAGCGATTTGAGTAATTGGAACGTAAGTAACGTAACTAGTATGAGGTTTACATTTCGACAAGCCAGCAACTTCAATTCAGATCTTGGCAATTGGAACGTCGGTAATGTGGAAGATATGGCTGGTATGCTTCAGGCTGCAACCCGTTTCAATCAGGATATAGGAGATTGGGATGTGAGAAGGGTAACCAACATGGGGAACCTCTTTTCAGAAACCCGAGACTTCAATCAGGACATAGGGAACTGGAATGTTCGAAATGTAACAAGCATGGTAAGAGTGTTTCGTAATACAGATTCTTTCAACCAGGATATTTCGGTCTGGAACGTTAGTAAAGTGACGAGTATGCGCGAAATGTTCTTTAACTCAGATAATTTCAACCAAAATCTGGGTGATTGGAACATCAGCAGGGTAACCGATATGCGCATGATGTTTGATAACACAAGCCTTTCACCTCAAAACTATGACCAGACATTAATCGGCTGGGCACCACAGGTCGATGATACCACACCAGATGTAACATTCGGTGCATCAGGACTTACCTTTTGTAAGGCAGTACCTGCCAGACAATCTTTACTAGACAACGGCTGGACCATCAATGATGCAAATACGCAGGTTTGTCTGGACGAAACAGACATTGTTTCTTTTGACATCCCTAACATTCAGGCAACTGATGAGGTGATTAACACGGCAGATCATACTATTACCTTAAGCGTGATACAGAGTGCAGATCTTGCCACTCTTTCGCCTGTTATAGCATTATCGCCAGGTGCTACTGTAGCTCCTGCATCCAATACGGTGCAGGATTTTTCCAGCCCTGTAACTTATACAGTAACAGCTGAGAATGGTACTACTACACAAGATTGGACAGTCACCATTACCAATGCATCAGTTGCCTTAACCGACACAGATATCCTGACATTTGACCTGGCAGAAGATTCTCCCGG
Source organism: Bacteroidota bacterium (assembly GCA_038525605.1). Lineage (GTDB taxonomy): Bacteria > Bacteroidota > Bacteroidia > Cytophagales > Cyclobacteriaceae > JANSWY01. Next base: position 6,550 of record JBCBHL010000272.1, on the reverse strand, counting down.
ATCCGATCAGGTGGTGGCTATCAATCTTGATGAGGAAACTCAAACCATTACATTGGACCTGATTCCATTCGGATCGCTTACTACTATAACTCCCGAACTGACTATTTCTTTAGGAGCTACTGTTAATCCTGCAAATGGCGAATCCATCGACTTAAGCACTGGTAGTTTCACCTACACCGTTACAGCAGAAGATGGAACCACAACACAAGACTGGACAGTAAACACAAATGTATTACCGAGTGAAGCAACAGACATCACAGCATTGACAATCCCAGGACAATTTGGGGAATCAGACATCAATACCGTTAATCATGCAGTAACAATCACCTATCCTTTTATATCAGGTATTGCAGATATTATACCTACCATAGAAGTTTCAAGGGAAGCAACCATCGATCCTCAAAGCGGAACAGCTCAGGACTTTACTGTATCTGGTACCAATTCGGTAGTCTACACTGTGACAGCACAAGATGGTGTAACAACCCAGGAATGGACCGTCAGATTAGTGCCGGCAAGCACTGAAACCGATATTCTTTCATTTGAATTAGCGGGAGAAGATCAAGTCGATAATGTTGAAATTGACATAGACGCGCATACGGTTACTTTAAACCTCATCCCTTTTGGCAGTCTTACTACTATCTTCCCGGAAATTGAATTGTCCTTTGGGGCCAGCATAACCCCAGTAAGTGGAGAAGAAGCTGACATCAGTACCGGTAGTGGTAGTTTTACGTACACAGTAACTGCTGAAGATGGCATCACTACACAGGACTGGACGATTAATACAAATGTTTTACAAAGTACTGAAACCGACTTTTTAGTTTTTGAAACACCCGGTGTTTCAGCTGCACAAATTGACAGAGACAATCATGAGATTCAGTTGGTTTTCCCGGAAGGTACTGATTTAACGGCTGTTCCTACATTGATAGAATTATCCAGAGGTGCATCTAGTGTGCCTGCTTCTAGGGAGGTACAAGACTTCACTGCAGATGTAATTTATACAGTCACTGCTCAGGACGGTACTGAACAAGTTTGGACAGTAACCGCCAGCACCCAAAGACCATTCATCACGACATGGGATTCTTCTGGTGATGTAACCATTGACATGGTTTCGGGAATCAATTACAACTTTCATTATACCTGGAGAGATCTTAATGGACAGATCATCGAACGTGGAAGACACTCCTCAGAGACAGATGGTAACTTTGAAACTTCACTTCCTGATGGCGAATTCACACTCGAGATATTGGGTTTTTTCCCTCACTTGAGAGATTACCCCAAAGCTGCATTATTGGATGTCAACCAATGGGGAAATATTGTATGGGGAAGTTTTGAAAGCAGCTTTAGAGATTGGCCAGGTGTCGGCTTCAGTGCGCAGGACGCTCCTGATTTAAGTCATGTGACCAACATGAATAGCACATTCAGAGATACTGATAACTTTAATCAGGATCTGAGTAACTGGGATGTAAGTAACGTAACAATTATGAATGCGTTGTTTGCTCGCACAGATAATTTTAATGGAGATATTAGCAATTGGGACGTAAGCAATGTTACAGACATGCGTTCCATATTTTTGGATGCTGTAGCCTTCAATAATGACGTAACACAATGGCAGACTAGTAGTGCTACTTTAATGATCAATACATTCAGAGGAGCACAGAACTTTGATCAGGATCTGAGTGGATGGGATATTAGTAATGTGACAACCATGAGTCGTATGCTTGAAGGATCAAATCTAAGCACTCAGAATTACGACAACTTTTTAATCAGTATTGCCAATCAAACAGTACAATCAAATGTTAGCTTAGGGGCTGCAGGGCTTTCTCATTGCCTGGGTGCATCAGCCGTTGAGCAACTACGAAACAACAGCAACTGGACCATTACTGATGCTGGTGAATCATGTTCTTCAGAAAATGCTATTACTGCATTTGCTATTACTAATATCCAGTTAAGCGACGCGGTGATCAATATTGTAGATCATACCGTTACCGTTTCCATATTGGCCTCTACTGAACTGGGTTCATTTGCACCGGACATAACTGTTTCACCAGGTGCTTCAATTTCCCCGGCTTCAGGTGAATTGGTAGACTTTAGCCAGTCAGAAACAGTACCAACTGCTTATACGGTAACGGCCTCCGATGGCACTGCTCAGGATTGGTCAGTGAGTCTGATAAGAGGTGTGGCAAATAGTGAAACTGACATCCTGGCTTTCGATCCACAAAGTGATCAGGTAGAAGAAGTGGTTCTTGATGATGAAAATGCCGTCATCACGCTACGGCTAATTAACGGCGGAGTTATATCTTCAATTACACCTACACTTACGATCTCTCAGGGTGCCACTATTTCTCCGGCTAATGGCAACTCCATCGATCTAACTTTGGGTTCTGCTACCTATGTAGTTACAGCAGAAGATGGAACCACTACTGAAGAATGGACAGTTAACGTACTTCTCAGTAACAATACAGACATCCTGAATTTTGATTTAACAGGGGTTAGCTTTTCCAATACACAAATTGAGGCAGCAAATCATGAGATCCAGGTTTTTGTGGGAGATGATTCCGATATCTCCTCAATTTTAACAGAAATAACCCTTCCCGAAGGTGCCAGCATCTCTCCACAAGCTGTTACTGTTCAGGATTTCACCAATCCTGTGACTTACACAGTTACCGCAGCTGACGGAATTACTACGCAAGATTGGATTGTTTCAGTGGAAACCATGAGACCGTTTATCACTACCTGGGTTGTCGAGGGTGATGGGGTTTATGATCTTGATATAGATAATAGCCTTTCTTATGATTTCAGTTTTCAGGTGAAGGATGAAAACGGAGTAGTAGTGGAAAGGGGTAATCACACCAGTTCAGATGGAGGTTTTAGCACCGGTTTTGAACGTGACGGTACGTTTACTTTAGAAATCATTGGAGATTTCGCACACTTCCTTGCAAATAATGGAACTATCTCAAACCTGGTGGATGTCCCACAATGGGGAGATATTGTGTGGGAAAGCTTTAACAGCAGTTTTAGAGATTGGCCAGGTGTCGACTTCAGTGCACAAGACGTCCCTGATTTAAGCCAGATGACTGATATGAATAGCGCATTCAGGGATGCGGTTAATTTTAATCACGACATTAGTAATTGGGATGTAAGCAATGTCACAAATATGGCAAATACATTCTTTAATGCAGCCAACTTCAATCAGGACCTGAATGACTGGGACGTGAGCAATGTCACCAATATGGGCAATTTGTTTAGAGGTGCCATTCACTTCAATCAGAACCTTACTAACTGGGACGTAAGCAATGTTACCAATATGTTTGCAATATTTGCCTTCACCGAAAATTTTAATGGAGATATTAGCAATTGGGATGTAAGCAATGTCACCAATATGGGTGCCGTCTTTTTAGAGGCTGTAGCATTCAATAATGATGTAACACAGTGGCAGACTAGTAGCGCTACTACTATGTTCAACACGTTTGGAAGGATGCAGAACTTTGATCAGGATCTGAGTGGATGGGATATTAGCAACGTGACAATCATGGATGGAATGCTTAATGGTTCCGGGATGAGCACTCAGAATTATGATAAATTTTTAATCAGCATTGCCAATCAAACGGTACAACCAGATGTAACGCTAGATGCAACAGGCACCGGTCATTGCGATGAAGATGCCGTAAATGCCATAGCATCCCTCCAAAATGATAATGGCTGGACCATCAATGACGATGGAGCAGTATGTTCTTCAGAAAATGATATACTGGCCATTGATATTCCGGGGCTTGAAGTAGGTAACGAAACCATCGATGCAGTAGCGCATACAGCAGAAATCACTGTGCTGAGTAGCGCGGACTTAACTGCTATTAGTCCTGTGTTTACACTTTCAGACAGGGCGATATTCTCCGGTACATCTCCACAGTCCGGACAAACAGTAGATTTCACACTATCTAAGACAAATCCGGTAGCATATGAAGTACTGTCCAGCGACAGTACATTCCAAACCTGGTCTGTGACGGTGGTCAACTCAAGTACTCCATTGACGGATACGGATATACTGACGTTTGACCCTAGTATAGGCGAGAATGTGAATATCGATACAGATGCGCATGAAATCACTTTTGATGCGTTAATTACTTCTGAGTTTTTAGTGACACCTACATTGACCCTATCACAGGGAGCTAGCAGTTCTCCGGCCAGTGAAGTTGAAATTGATTTGTCTGATGGTACAGAAGTCTATACAGTTACAGCAGAAGATGGAGCAACTACACAAGACTGGACCGTAACGGTGAATGACCTGGTACCGGCTAATGACTTGTGCATCAATGCGATTGAAGTTTCATTAGATACCACCTTTATGAGTAGTACAGTAAATGCAACCTCTGATGCCGCTACTACCCCTGTTTGCGGATCTAATACAAAGATTGGTCTGGGAGTTTGGTATAAATTCACTGGGAATGGAGACTTTATCACCATTAGTACATGTGATGACGTATTCACATTCGATACATCAATCAGCTTATTTGCAGGTTCTTGTGAGGATGGGCTGAGTTGTGTGGCCGGAAATAACGATGCATGTGGTTCACAATCAACAGTAGGATTTGCTTCTACTGCAGGAGAAGAGTACTTGATTTTGGTGGATGGTATTGTCCCTACAGTAAGCGGTGAATTCCAGTTGACCATCACCAATGAGTCAGACTTTGACCAACCGACGAATGACGAGTGTGAGACCGCAGAAACGTTGACCATTTTTGCTGAAGGCGAAGGAACACCCACTGAGGGGAATAATTTCTTTGCAGAAGGATTTCGAGGAGAGAATTTTTGCACAACAAGATTTGAACCAATCAATGATGTTTGGTATAGATTCAGACCTGATGCAAATAGCGCCATCGACATCACAATCGAGGCAATAGATCCCGATTTAGGTCCTGGCCCTACAGCTGTCGGAGCAGAATTTCAGTACGCTATATATGAGGAATGTGGTGGCAGCCCAATCTATTGTGGTTCCAATGAAGAGGGTCCAAGAACCGAATTGTTTGCGGGGGATACAGACTATTGGATTCAAATTTGGAACCGGGATTTCGAAGAAAGAGGCGAGTTCTCTATCATCTTGAATGAAACTCCAAATTCTGCTCCATTGTTGTTTTTTGATGATGATGAAGAACCTGACGATATACAGTTTGTAACGATCAGTCGTTTCGCTGAAGCAGGGACAATAGTTCAGGATTTCACGATAGTGGATTTTACCTTCGATGAACAATTCTTATCCATCATCAGTGGAAATGAAGAAGGGATTTTTACCATTCCAGATTCCATTATAGTAGATACACCTATATTTATTGATAGAACTATTACTATAGGTAATGCTGCAGCTTTACAAGCTTCTACCAGCAATACTTTCAATTTGGTCATTCAGGCAGCCGATCAGGGTCCGGGTGAACTAACCACAGAAAGAATGCTTACTGTCACCGTCATTGACAATGACGCTCCTGTGATTAGCAATACTTCTTTTGAAGTGGCAGAAAACTCAGCTTCAGGAACCGTTATCGGAAGTATAGAAACTTCTGATCCAAACGGAGATATTGTCTTAATCACAGGTTTTGATCCCTTCCCTTCAGATGCCTTCAACCTGGATTTCAATACCGGAGAGCTTACGGTAAACGATCCTACACTTCTCGACTTTGAGTCAGACGGACTTTTTGAATTTGAGGTAACCGTAGAAGATTTTAATGCAGTAAGACTGGAGACGAGCAAGATTATTGAAGTGATTTTAACTGACGTAAACGAGGCACCTGCAGTAGCTGATGCATCATTTACCATCAGCCAGCTGAATGACAATGGGTCTGTAGTAGGCACGGTTACTTTTGAGGAAGAAGATGCCAATCAAACACACAGTTTCACCATCACAGATGGGAATGAGGGTACTATTTTTGCCATTGATTCTACCTCTGGTGTGATTTCAGTAGTTGATGAAGTAGCTTTAAATAGCAATGGAATTACCGCCTACAATTTAACCGTACAGGTAGCAGATAACGGAACACCGATGCTTTCCGGTAATGGAGCAGTCACTATCAATGTGGTAGGCAATAACCCTCCTGCAATCAGTACTGATGCACTGGCGGTAAATGAGAACAGCCCTGCAGGTACGCTGATTGGTACAATAGAGGTTACTGACCCGGATGATGATCAGGTAATGCTCACACTGGCAAACAGCAATTCATTGAATAATTTCCTACTTACGCAGGACGGACAGCTATTTGTGAGAGCAGGCGCCATATTGGATTTTGAAGATTCACCACAAATAGATCTCGAAGTGGCAGCTACAGACGATGGACCTGGTGTCTTAAGAACAGACAAAACAATTGTCATTGAGTTGAATAACGTCAATGAGGCACCAACAGTCGAAGACAGCAATTTTGATATCATAACGGCTGCAACTGATGGAACAGTGGTAGGTACAGTACAAGCGGAAGATCCTGAAGCTGATCAACTCACTTTCAATATTGTAGCCGGCAATGAAGATGGCGTGTTTGCTATTGCTGAAAATACGGGAGTATTGACAATA
>JBCBHL010000271.1:0-10210 GCA_038525605.1 Bacteroidota bacterium | reverse complement strand
ATCAGAATACCTAAACCAAACAGTAATTTTCTCATATGTTTCATCGTCTTTTATAATTAGTTAAGCTGGAAATCTACAAGATATTTAGCAACATTCAGTGATAGCTAACAGACAGATTAACTTTACCGTGTGAATAACCCTCTCGCCGCATTGATTAAAAACAAAGACCAGTTTCAGGGAAAACGCGTGGGAATTATCATCACTGGAGGAAATGTAGATTTGGGGAACCTGCCGTTTTAGGCATCCTTAAAGTAATATTTTTGGATCAATCGAAATTCCTGAGGAGGGATACCTCGTTACTCGCTCTCAAACTCAAACTATCAAAAAGTAGAGATTAGTTAAAAAATCGTAAAGCATTAATGAGTAGTTGATTATAAAGTTCAAATTATCTTTAATTGTTGCCGGATATAATCAATTAGTTCTTCTCTTCACAAATATTGCCTGATCCTATTTTTTACTTGTTCTTAAGTTCTTCGCTTCGAAAAACACACAAAAAAACCCTGACAATCTCATAGACTGTCAGGGTTTAATTTTTAAAAGACTGATCTTAGTAGTTAGTACCTGCTCTGATCATTGCACATCTGAAGCCAATAGTAGATGTAGCTGAATCTTCAAATAAATATCTTCTGGTACCAGGTGACATCCAGTAAGCAACATCTGCCCAGCTACCACCTTTATATACTCTTACTCTTCTCTCCTCACCAGGAACACTACTTTCAGAACCGATGAATGAATAATTTGAATCGTAACCGCTTTCCTCATCAAGGAAACCGTCTCTTCTTACAGGATTCAAATCATCAACATCTTCGAAAGACAAAGGTCTGTATACATCCTGAACCCACTCATTCACGTTTCCGGCCATGTTGTAAAGACCGAAATCATTAGGAGGGTAGTCGTAAATGTATGTTGTGATCATCGCACCATCATTCAATCTACCGGCGATACCTGCATAGTCACCTCTACCTCTTTTGAAGTTCGCAAGGAAACTACCCATTGCTTTTCCGTAAGGATTTCTCAATGCGTGACCATCCCATGGATATAATCTTCTGTGAGTTTGGTTTTCATCCTGATACTGAGTTCCGATGAGTGCCTGAGCTGCATATTCCCACTCTGCTTCTGTAGGAAGTCTGAAACTTGGTACAACTACGCCGGACTCCAAAGGAATTCTTTGATTGCCATCAACAGCTGATTCAGCACCAGCATACTCATCGAGTAAACCTGCCTGCTCAGCTAACCTGTTGTTTACAACACTTGTTCTCCATACACAGTAATCATTAGCTTGTCTCCAGTTAACACCTACAACCGGGAAATACCTGAAACCAGGATATCTCAAATAATGATCTACATAAGGATCGTTGAAAGCTAAGTCTTTAGCCCATACTGTTGTGTCCGGTAAAGCTTTTTCATAATACTCTTCACCTGAATCCAGTCTGACATAAAAAAGATATTCCAACCAGTTGATATTGGCGATTTCTGTTTCATCCATGTAAAAAGATGCAACAGTTACAGTTCTTTCTTTATTGTCTCTGGAATAAAGCACATCCTCTTCGAATGAGCCTAATACTGTCCTACCACCTTCTATGAAAACCATATTAGGTGCCTGAGGCTGGTCATTGTATTCATTGACCTGAAATCCTCCTTCTTCATTGAATTCTAAACCTGTGGTGTTACTAAAAGAACCAGGACTGGTACTTGTAGGAGCTCCCCCACTAAAGCAGCTAGTCAGCAAAAATGCCAAAGAGCATACAGGTACAGAAGCCAAAAACGCATTCACAAACTTTTTCATAACCTGTTTTAATTTAATACACGTCGGAAAAATAACAAGAAATATAAATATTTCAAAAATTCTATTTTTCGCAATAGCCCTTAAAGTTAGGCATTCTTATGATATAATTTAATTTCTGGCTAATTATTGTGTGGAAACTGCTGTTTTTTCTTTTTTATTTTCCACTACCAACATCCCATTGAGGCTTTCCAGTGCCAGATCAATAGACGTAATTCCGGTCACGATTAATATCAGTTTTCCCTTCGTATCCTTCAACTGGCTTTTCTTGGAATTGCTCTGGATATACTTAAGAACTGCACCAAACCTTTCCGATCGGAAATACTCGTCATCGTCATTGTAAAAATAACACCGCATTTTCCCACTTTTGATTGTCAGCTTTTCCAAACCGATTTGCTGTGCCGCCGTTCGGAGTTCTACCGACTTAATCAACTCTTTCACCTCTTCGGGAAGCGGACCAAAACGATCAATCATCGATTGCGCAAATTTTTCCAGTGCCTCTTCATTGTCGATATTATCGAGCTTCGCATATAAACTAAGCCTTTCCGAAATATTGCTCACATAAGTTTCTGGAATCAGAATTTCCAGATCAGTTTCTATATTGCAATCCCTTTGAATTTCTTTAAGAATCTCTTCGTTGACCAGGCTATCCATGAACAACTCCTTGAATTCATTTTCTTTCAGATCGGCAATTGTCTCATCCAGGATTTTATGATACATCTCAAAACCCAGATCGTTGATAAATCCGCTCTGTTCTCCACCCAGCAGATTCCCGGCTCCCCGAATATCCAAATCCCTCATAGCCACTTTAAAACCATCACCTAAATCCGAAAATTCTTCCAGCGTCGAAAGCCTTTTTCTAGCGTCGGAAGACAATCCTGAAACCGGAGGCGTCAGCAGGTAACAAAAAGCTTTTTTATTGGAACGTCCCACACGCCCTCTCATCTGGTGCAAATCGGACAAGCCAAACATATGTGACCTATTGATGATGATGGTGTTGGCATTTGGAATGTCCAGCCCGGACTCAATGATATTGGTAGAGACGAGCACGTCATTTTCACCTTCGATAAATCTAAGCATCGCCTTTTCCAGCTGCGCTCCATTCATCTGACCGTGGGCAATTCCGATTCGCGCATCAGGGACGAGTTTGTGTATGATGTTCGCCACCTGGTCAATATCGCCAACCCGGTTGTGAACGAAAAACACCTGACCTCCTCTCCTCAACTCATAACTTACCGCATCGCGAATTACCTCCTCTTTGAATTCATGAAGTTCAGTTGTTACGGGTTGTCTGTTCGGTGGAGGCGTTGAAATGATGCTGAGATCCCGTGCGCCCATCAAAGAAAAGTGAAGTGTTCGTGGAATTGGTGTAGCTGTTAAAGTAAGGGCATCTACATTCACACGCATCTCCTTCAATCGCTCTTTTACCTTCACACCAAACTTTTGTTCCTCATCGATGATCATAATTCCCAGGTCTTTGAACTTCACGTCCTTATTCACAATCCTGTGAGTTCCTATCAGAATATCCACTTTACCTTCTTCTACTGATTTAAGCACTTCTTTGATATCCTTCGATGACCTGAACCTGTTGATGTATTCCACCCGGACAGGGAAATTATCCAGTCTGTCTTTAAAAGTATTGTAATGCTGTAATGCCAAAATCGTAGTTGGCACCAATACAGCAGCTTGTTTGCCGTTGCTCACCGCCTTAAAAGCAGCCCTGATAGCTACCTCAGTCTTACCAAAACCTACATCACCGCAAACGAGTCTGTCCATGGGGTGAGGTTTCTCCATATCAGTTTTTACATCTTCTGTTGCTGATGCCTGATCCGGCGTATCCTGATAAATGAATGAAGATTCCAGCTCCGCCTGTAAAAAATTGTCTGCCGGAAAACCGAATCCCGGAGCAGCCTTCCTTTTCGCGTAAAGCTGTATGAGCTCTTTGGCAATATCTTTTACTTTTTTCTTGACGCGCTTCTTCTTGTTTTCCCAATCCTGCGAGCCGAGCTTATTCACTGCGGGAGGAGCACCCTCTTTGCCGGTGTATTTGGAAATTTTATGCAGAGCATGCACGCTGATGTACAGGAGGTCATCATCCCGATAGATCAACCGTAATACCTCCTGCTTGTTGCCATTGACTTCCTTCGTATCCATTCCGGCAAACCGCCCAACACCATGATCTACGTGAACCACAAAATCCCCCGGCTGCAAAGTCTTCAGTTCTTTGAGCGTCAGCGCCTTCGACTTGGAATGCTTCTTCCTGACCTTGTAGCGATGATATCTTTCAAAAATCTGGTGATCAGTATAACACAGTAATTCATAATCATGGTCGATAAAACCTGCCCGGATGCCTACATTCAAATCACTAAACTGTAGATGCGGGTCAGTCTCTTCGAAAATGGTTTTGATACGCTCAATCTGCTGGGGAGATTCCGCACTAATAATCTTTGTATAGCCCTTGTCCTGAAATTCATTCAGGCTCTCTACTACCAGATCGAACTTCTTATGAAACTCTGGTTGTGAGGAAGTATTGAAAGTGAAAACCTGCTCGGTGGGCAAATAAAAACGGTTACCAAATTCTATTTTCGTGAGACTTTCCAGTCCTTTTTCAAAAGATTCTACTGTCTCAAAGAGGGCCTCCGGACCAAATACCACCTGCGATTCTCCACTTTCCTTCATCAGCGTATCAAATGATTCTGATGCGCGTTCAAAATATTTTTCAATGATGTCCAGCGTATGCTGATAATCTTTGATCCAGATTTTCGTGTTGTTGGGAATATAGTCTAAAAACGACTGACGTTCCTCCTTCAGCAATCGAGTCTGAACGTTGGGAATGATGTTGATCTCCTTGATATCTTCTACAGAAAGCTGACTTTCCGGCTCAAACAACCTGATGCTTTCCACCTCATCGCCAAAAAGCTCAATTCTGTAAGGCAATTCTCTCGCAAAGGAAAAGATATCGATGATTCCTCCTCTTACAGCAAACTGTCCTGGTTCATATACAAAATCCGTTTTTTCAAAATCGTAGGAAATCAATAATTCCGAAATAAAAGCCATGTCCAGCTTATCACCCACTTTGGCTGAAAGCGTATTCTCCCTTAATGACCTTTTGTTGATTACTTTTTCAGTGAGCGCTTCCGGATAGGTGACTATGAGCTCACCAGTGCTGGCTTTGTGATTGATCTTATTCAGGATATCGGCACGCATCAGAATGTTGGCATTTTCAGTTTCTTCAAACTGATAAGGTCTCTTATAGCTAGTTGGGAAAAACAAGATTTCCTTCGACTCCATCAGGTTCTGAAGGTCATTGAAAAAATAGGCCGCATCCTCTTTTTCATGCAGGATAAACAAATGATTCTGATGATTGATGCCATAAGTACTGGCCGAAACCAGGGCATCCAGACTACCCGCAAGTCCTTTCAACTGGATATTATTACCCTCATTTGGCTTGATACTTTCAGCAATCGTTTTGATCAACTGATTTTCCTTATATAATTTTATTAGCTCTTTACTCTTCAATTCCGATTTAATTCTTAAGTAGCAAAATTGGTATTAAATACGCTATTCGCCATAATAGAGGGGCTTTTTTAGATTTAATCTGCAATAAAATTCATCGACATTTAGCAGTTCCCCAAAAATAATTTCATGATTTTTTTTATTTTTTGCCAAAATTTTGTAACAAAGTAGATTATAACTCCGTTCAGATAAGCAACAAGCAAAAGAAATTAAAGTTACAAAAATATAAAGATTAGGTTAGGTTGGTGATTAGGGCGTGCAACTGTAAAGTTCACGCCTTTTTCTATTCATACCACAATGATAACAATCTCTTAATTTCTCTCCACTTCATTTCTAATGTAGAATTACCATAATCCGTGTATTTTTGAATAAATTCGAAAATGTGAGAAACCAATTATTGTGTTTCTCATTCTCAAAAGTTGAAGCATAAGAAAACTCCATTTGATGATCAGTATACAAAAGATTTCGGGTCTTTCATTTTTCTATGTAAAGTGTCAAACGATATGATTGCCGACAGATATCACGAATTGGACAATTTCCAACTATTCCTTGCAAGTGGCAGGCTTGTCGGAGCATTTGTTAGACATTATCACGTTGGGTTTTGTATTGTTAAGTTTTCGAAATTGTAATGGTCAGTTTTTGTAAATTGTATTATATTATCAATTCATAATTATGAATTAAATTCTTAAAATTGACCAATACTCTAAATCAAAAAACATATACTAAATCTTTGATATTAACTTTTAATTAATAGCCGATTAAAAAAATCATAAACTTTACATGTTCTCAGACCAAGACTTACATCAGATAAAAGAAAGAGGCTCATCTATTGAAAATGTTGAGCAACAAATCACACATTTCAAAAATAATTTTCCTCCGTTACAGCTCGTAGAAACCCCGGTCGTGGGGAAAGGAATCATTCAGGTGACTGAAGAGCAAAATGAAAAGTTCAGGAATCTTTACAATGCCAAGTCGGGAGAACTCAAGCTGCTGAAGTTCGTTCCTGCTTCCGGTGCAGCTACCCGGATGTTCAAAGAATTGTTCGCTTTTGTTTCGTCCTACGACGGTAGCGAAGCAGCTTATCAGCAATTAACAGAAAGGGGTGAAAAAGACGCTGCATTTAAATTTTTGAAAAATTTAGAGAAATTTTCTTTTTACGACGACCTGAAAGAAGCTTATAAAAAACGCTTCGGTCAGAGTCTGGAAGAAGGTCACGTGAAAAGAGATTACCGCAACATCATCAACACCTTGTTAAGTGAGGAAGGCCTGTCCTATGGTACACTGCCGAAGGCATTGTTGAAATTCCACCAATATGACGAAGGAGCCAGAACCTCACTGGAAGAACATTTTGTGGAAGGAGCCAAATATGCCAACGGTGACGGAAATATTGTCAATTTACATTTTACCGTATCGCCACAGCATCAGGCGAAATTCGAACAAAGAGTCGATGAAATAAAAGACCAATATGAGTCAAAATACGAGGTAAGTTATGCGGTATCTTATTCTATCCAAAAGCCCGCCACTGACACCATTGCGGTAGACCTGGATAATCAGCCGTTCCGAAATGACGATGGCACCATCCTTTTCAGACCTGCTGGTCATGGAGCTTTGATCGAAAACCTCAATGAATTGGATGCTGATGTCATCTTTGTAAAAAACATCGATAATGTGGTTCCCGAAAGAATCCAGCAGGAAACCTACGACAATAAGCAGTTATTGGCCGGAATCCTGATTGACACTACTGAGCGAATCAAAGAATTGCTAACAGCCTTAGAATCAGTAACAGCAGCTGACGATCTTTCTTCCTACGAGTCGTTCCTGTTTGAAGAGCTCATGCTTCAGGATGATTCCTATCAACAGCTTCAGCCGGAAGAAAAAATCGATTATCTGAAAGGGAAACTCAACAGGCCCGTAAGAGCTTGCGGAGTGGTGAAAAATGATGGAGACCCAGGTGGAGGACCGTTTTTTGCTAAAAACCCGGATGGTTCCGTTTCACTACAAATCGTGGAAACAGCGCAGGTAGATAAAGGAAACCCTGAACAGAGTAAAATCTTTGGCAAAGCGACTCATTTCAATCCTGTTGATCTGGTTTGCAGCACGAAAGATTACAAAGGAAACGCTTTCGATTTATTGAAGTTTAGAGATCCCAGCACCGGATTTATTACACAGAAATCCAAAGATGGTAAAGACCTGAAAGCTCAGGAGCTTCCCGGACTGTGGAACGGAGCAATGTCCGACTGGATCACACGCTTTGTAGAAGTCCCCGTGATCACCTTTAATCCAGTCAAATCAGTCAACGATCTATTGAAAAAGGAGCATCAGTAATAGTCACAGGACGAAATTTCAATCCGGTTATATATCGTCGCTTGCTATTGATGAGCTGATAACCGGATTTGTCCCATTGACATGACTGAATAATAAAATCAGATCTTCTCTGATTTTGATCTTCAGTTTGTTTTTTCTGACAAAAGCTGAAATCTCATTGACATTACTGAAAAGATTGAGAATATCTCTTTTATTACCCAGAGAATAAATACTTTCTGCCTTTCTGGTAAAGTAGGGAGGAAAATCATCCTCATCGAACTGATCAAATTTTACCCCTTCACGAAACAACAGAGGATTGGCACCTCCTACCAGTTCTTCAAAAAAGATAGATTGATGATCAGCACCCCAATAGCCACTGACATACGTTTTGAAAAGGCCGTTGTTATCGAAATAAACTACCTTATCAACTTGTTTGGCGGAATAGTTATGAATGACGGCCGCTGTTCGTAAGACTACTGTATTGCTTTCCAAATCTATCGAAATGATGCCTGTGATACTATCGGAATGAATAATCAGATATCCGGAGCTAGCCCGGGAAATATCGTGATTTTGTGCTTGCAGGGAAAATACCAGTAAAAGAGATAATAGTATTGTGAGTGTGGGTTTCATAATGATCATAGCTAATTGACATGGTAATGATAGAATAATTACACCATGCATCCAGCCAACAAACCCAAACTTCACTCAGACTTAATGACAGTTGGATTTAACTTAACAGACAAATAATCGATGCTTAATAAAGACTCACAAAATTGATTGATGACAACACAACTGATCAAATATTTCGCAAGATTGAATCAATTGTAATTCTGGCAGGACATATCAGAATTAAGCAATTAACATTGCTGAAACCTTTTAAAAATGTTTTAGCAGAGCTCGTCGATCACAAGCTCCTTCCTGTTGAAGGTAAATCGGTCTCCGACTCTTTTGCCAAGCAGTAATTTACTGATAGGAGCAACCGCTGACACAATAAAAATGTCATTGTCTGCAACACGAATTTTTCCTATACTCGTCAGAATCATAAAATACAGATTACCAGACCTGATGAGTGAGCCTGCCTGCACCTCATCATATGCCTTCACCTCCTGTTTCATCACTATCGAAAGCTGTTTATTACAGAGTTCGAGCTGAGTGGCTACCTTTTGTTCTTCCTGCTTCAGCATTTCTCGGGTGGTTTCGTATTTATCACCCATACTGCTTTTTCCACCTGCTCCGGCATCTGCCCTGATATTGGCCAGTTGGCCATTCATCTCATTTACTTTCTCAGATAAAGATTGACGGGCCGATTCAAGAATTTTCTCTTTAAGTGCGATCATACATCGCAAATAACAGCTAATTCGTAGAAAAAACGACAACTTTACAAGCGAAAAGACACTAGACACTATATATTTCGTTATTTAAATTGAATTCTAATTCTATTTTATAAATCTTTGAGTTTTAAAAGTTTAGAAAATCGCTTTGAAAGCATCATACTTTAATTTACTGGTTAAATCGGGATTCGCCATCTTATTGTTTTTAATGATGAGTCAGCAATCTCATGCCCAGATTTTGAAGGACAGGGGTAAATTAAAAACAGTAAAATCTGATGGAGGGGGTTTTATTTTATTCCGAAGCAAAATAAAAACAGAATCTCCCCGCAACAAAAACCCTAAGAAGCAAACAGTAAGGGCTCGGTACAGCAGACGGAGTGGAAAAGTTAAGAAAAGCAATGTGAGGCCCGGTTTTTCTGCACCACTTTTCGGGGGAAGAATTAAATCTGCCTCTCCCCGTTTCTCAAACAAGAGGTTTATCGCAGGAAACAGAAATGTAAGAACGCGATTCACACCGGCAAAAAAGAGAGTCAAAAGAACAGGAGGTTACGGACAGGCCTCCAAACGGAAGGAAGCCATCGAGTTAGCTGAATCACCACGCTATTCCGCCAAACCCAGAAAATTGAAAAAATACGGGGTTTCCCCAAGGTATTCACCGTCGAAAGGAGGCGCCATCGAATTAGCTGAATCTCCCAGATACTCTGCCAAGCCCAGAAAACGAAAGAAGTATGGCGTTTCTCCAAGATACTCTGCAGCTCGTGGTAGCGCAATAGAATTGACAGAAGCCCCAAGATATTCTGCCAAACCCAAAAGAAGGAAAAAATTTGGTGTCAGCCCGAGATATTCGCCTGCCAGAGGTGAAGTGGTAAAATTAGCTGATGCACCCAGATATTCCGCCAGACAAAAGAGGAAGAAAAAAGCAGTAGTAGAACCCCGCTACAGCAGCAAGAAAAGCGAAGGTGTGATAGAGCCTTATCCTATCAGATATACTGAAGTTGGCAAGAGAAAGAAAAAAGCGAAAGTCTCGCCACTGTATTCTGATCAGTCAAAGAGAAATTACAAAATAATCTATAAACCAGGCTTCAATGTGTTTGATTATTTACTTGCTATTCCAGGAGGAATCATTCTGGCGGTGAGGCCTCATGACGAATCAATTGCTCAGTACAAAGGCATGCTTAAGAAGAGAGACGTTGACAGAAGGTCTACTGCCAGAATGATTCCTCCTGGAATAGCAAGTAAATAATCAAACACATTGAAGCCTGGTTTATAGATTATT
>JBCBHL010000270.1:0-10211 GCA_038525605.1 Bacteroidota bacterium | reverse complement strand
CACATACCTAAAATTGGGTATTTCTAATCTTTAAGACTTTTTAATTAAGATCAAATCCTCTTTGAAACGATCATTGGAGAGTATTCCAAACATTTATTTTGCATTTACTTAACAAATGTGAATTTAATTATTATATTTACTTTTGTTAAGTAAATAATTGAACTCATGTCTGAACAATCGCTTGGAGAATTTGAAGAATTGGTTTTGCTCATGGTTGCCGCTTTTCACAAAGAAGCCTACGGTGTTCTCATTCTTGAAAACCTGGAAAAGAAGCTCAACAAAAAGGTGAATATCAGCGCGATTCACGTAGCGCTCAAAAGGATGGAAGCCAAAGGTTATGTCGAATCCAGTTATGGCGGAATTACCGGTGAAAGAGGAGGGAGAAGAAAGAAATACTATATCATCACTGCTCTGGGCAAAAAGATGCTCGACAACCAATACGCTATCAGAACAAGTATTTATCAGCAGATTCCAAATATTTCCTTTAACTGATCCATGTTACCCAGCCCTCCAAAATATGCACTGCGATTCCTGAGATGGTTTTGCGAAGCAGAGTCTATTGAAGAGATAGAAGGTGATTTGGTCGAACTATTTGAATACAGGTATGAAGAATCTCCTTCGAAAGCCAAAAGACAGTTTGTCTGGCGGGTACTTTTGAGCTTCAGACCGGAATTCATTAAAACTCCTAAAATACTCAAAAACTCAAATTTAAGAAGCATGTTACAACACAACGTACTCATTAGTTACCGCAATTTTCTGCGATACAAAAGTTCATTTCTTATTAATTTATTTGGCCTGTCAGTCGGACTTGCCTGTGTCTTACTCATCTGGTTGTGGGTATCGGATGAATTGTCAATGGACAAATTTCATGAAAATGATGCCCGATTAGTGGAAGTAAT
This sequence comes from Bacteroidota bacterium, assembly GCA_038525605.1. Classification (GTDB taxonomy): domain Bacteria; phylum Bacteroidota; class Bacteroidia; order Cytophagales; family Cyclobacteriaceae; genus JANSWY01. Next base: position 9,312 of record JBCBHL010000270.1, on the reverse strand, counting down.
GGAAAATGTAGACCAGGCTACCGGGATGATTACCCGCTATTCTACTCCAGGGCTATTGGCAGGGGCACTCCCCGAAGATATGCCAGAAGTAAAGACTGCCATTACAACCACATTCGGTTGGGATCAGAAATTTATGTTGTCAGTCGGTAACAATGACATCAAAGCAAGGGGCGTTTATGTAGGAGAACAGTTTTTTGAAATGTTTTCTTATCCGTTGATTGACGGTGACAGACAAACGATACTATCTGATAAAAACTCTGTTGTATTGACAGAAAGGATTGCCATGAACCTTTTTGGAACAACAGAAAATTTAATTGGTAAAACCGTAGAATTGGAACAGGAAGAGAGCTTTATGATTTCCGGAATTATGGAGAATCTTTCAGGACATTCATCTATTGAATTTGATTTTATCCTACATTTTGAAAAATTTAGAGATGAAAATGATTGGCTTAATGACTGGACTAACACAGGGCCTAAGACTTTTGCATTGTTGGAGGAAGGAGCTGATATAAATGCGCTAAACCAAAAGCTGGAAAATTACATCGTACAAAAGACGGAAGGCGCTGCAGCTCATAGAAAGCCATTTGTGACCAGTTTCTCTGATTTATATCTCAACAATCGATATGAAAATGGAAAAGTAGCCGGAGGTAGAATAGAATATGTTCGTCTCTTTTCAGTGATTGCAATATTCATCCTATTGATAGCCTGTATCAATTTTATGAATTTATCTACTGCAAGAGCATCGAGAAGATTGAAGGAAGTAGGCGTGAAAAAAGCGATGGGAGCTGCCCGAAATAGCCTGGTTTTTCAGTTTCTCAGTGAATCTATATTGATTGTAATCGCTTCTATGCTGGTTGCTATTGGACTGGTTTATTTGTTTCTACCTCAATTCAATTTTATTACAGGAAAAGAATTGATGTTAGTATTTGATCTGAGACTGATATCGATCTTATCCCTGATTACTGTCATCACAGGCATCATAGCAGGAAGCTATCCTGCCTTGTATTTATCCGGGTTTAATCCGGTAATGGTACTCAAAGGGAAACTCAACAAGCAGACAGGAGAACAATGGGCAAGAAGAGGCTTGGTGGTATTCCAATTTTCACTGTCGATCATCTTGATAGTGGCAGTTTGGGTGGTATACAGTCAGATAGAGTATGTACAAAATGAAAATCTTGGTTACCAAAGCGAGAATATTCTGTTGGTTGAAAAAACAGGAGCATTGACGGATAATGCCAGGTCCGAAGTGTTTCTCTCAGAGGCTGAAAAACTGCTGCCCGTAACTGATGCTTCGGCATTTGGTCATGCATTCTCAGGGAAAAATGGCGGCACTTACGGGGTAACCTGGCCGGGAAAAGATCCGGAAGACAGAACCGAATTCGAAAGAGTTCCTGTAGAGTATGGGGCTCTGGAGTTGCTTGAGATCAAGATGAATGCCGGAAGACCGTTTTCGAAGGATTTGCAATCGGATTCCATGAAAATTGTATTTAATCAGGCGGCGATTGACTTCATGGGAATCGAAGATCCGATTGGAAAGAAAGTTGACCTGTGGGGTGATGATCGTGAAATAATCGGTGTGACCGAGGATTTTCATTTTGAATCATTCCGTACAAAGGTAGAGCCGTTATTCTTCTTTATCTTTCCGTTCCGATCGAACAACATGCTGTTAAAAATTAAACCCGGACAGGAAAGAGAGGCTGTTGCCCAATTGGAACAGCTACACCAAAAATTAAATCCCGGTTTCCAGTTCGATTTCAAATTCATGGATGAAAGTTTTGGCATCTTGTATGCCAGTGAACAGCGGGTTTCAAAACTATCACAGTACTTTGCTGCATTGGCAATTGCTATCTCCGCTTTAGGATTGTTTGGTCTTGTGGCTTTTACTGCAGAAAGAAGAGTAAAAGAAATAGGCATCAGAAAGATTTTGGGTTCAGGACAGATGGATATTATTCTGCTGCTCGGCAAAGACTTTTCCAGAATGGTTTTAGTGTCGATTGTCATCGCATTACCGATCAGTTATTTCATCGCCAGTGACTGGCTCGATGGATTCGCGTATAGAATAGATCTCAACTGGTGGCTGTTTGCAGGATCAGGATTGTTGGCACTGCTGATTGCCTGGGTAACAGTTGCTCTGCAAACGATTAAGATTTCAAGAGTAAACCCCGTCGATTGTATTAAAAACGAGTAGGCAATAACAGTTGAAAGCCTTGCATTTTCAATCAAAATAAAAAGGGTGACGGAACTAAATTCCATCACCCTTTTTATTTAATGAAGTTTGATTCAACTATCTCAAATCCTGAAGAAGCACATCAACTGCTTTTTTCAATTGAGAGTCTTCGTTTTGCGCTCTTTCGCCAGGTGCGTTTTCTAACTGGATGTCTGGCACTGCCGGGCCGTTTTCCATATTTTCTCCTGTTTGTTTTACATACCATGCTCTGAAAGGCATCCTCACGAATGAGCCGTCGATCAGTCCTTGTCCACCTGTAGAGATTACTGCTCCGAAGGTAGGCATACCTACCAATGTACCGATTCCCAGGTTTTTGTAAGCGTGAGAAAAGATTTCTGCATTGGAATAACTGCTTTGGTTACAAAGTGCCACAGAAGGCTTTGTCCATGAAGTAAGTGGAAGTCTTTCACTATATGGATAGAAATCACTGAACTGCTTATTTTCATTTAAACTTGCTGCAGCCCCGCGAGGGATCGTATAGGCGTGTTGCTTCACACTCAGTACTGTCATCAGGTAATCTGTGGTCCAGCCACCTCCGTTGAATCTTACATCGATCACGATTCCTTCTTTGCCATAACCGCTAGCCATCAACTCTCTTTCAAATCTTTCAAAACTAGGCAGGTTCATACCTCTGATGTGGATATATCCAAGTTTTCCATTAGAATATTTATCAGTAAGCTTGCGTTTCTCTTCGATCCATTCCTCATACAATTGACCTCTGATACTTCTGGTTGGCCTGATCACCACTTCTCTCTTTTTGCCTGACTTATCCGCAACTTCTAATAAAACCTGCTGACCTGATTGTCCTACTAAGTGTGCATAAAAGTTTTCCTCAGTAGTTAACTCCATACCATTTATTGAAAGAATTTTCTCTCCTGTACGCAACTTACTTTTTTCCTTATCTGCAGGTGTGCCAGCTACTACTTTAGTAATCTCAACTCCTTTTTTGGCAGGTTTTACTTCCAGTCCCAGCAGACCTACACTTTCTCTCTGCACATCTTCGGGTGTACCGCCGCCCCTCAATCCCATGTGACTGGCATTCAACTGTCCAAGCATCAGGTTGAACATATATTGAAAATCCTGCTTGGTAGTAGCAGACAGACACCAGGGTTTATATTTATCTCTCAGCTGATTCCAGTTTTGTCCGTGGAATTCAGGATCATAAAATCCTTCATTTAGCGCACTCCAGGCTTCTTCGAATACTTGTTTGTTTTCGGCGGGGTGATCAATCTTCATATTTGCTTTGTGAGGAATCGGCGTTCTTTTGCCGTCTTTAAAACCCACTTTGTTCACAACGCCTCTGCTAATTGCATAAAGAGTTTTGCCATCAGCTGAAGTTGATAATCGTCCAAAACCTCTCAGATTGCTGGCTAGTCTTTTGATCTTGGAGCCATCCCATTTAATGCTGTAAAAGTCTGATCCAAAATTAGTAGTTGCGCTTCTGCCTGTAAAGTAAAAAGTCTCTCCATCAGCTGAAATGACTACACCACCTTCGTTACCGGGTAAGGAAGTAACTCTCTGTTGTCTGTCATGGATTCTGTCAAAATCTATCTGAAGCGCTTTGTCTTTATCCTTTTTGTCGTCTTTTTCTTCCTCATCATCAAAATAGTAGCCCTCATCTCTGTCTGCCTGCGTTTTTTCCCAGTCAGCTTTTTTCAGCCAAGTAAACCAAACATCAGCTTCTCCACCACTTCTGTTAGATACGAAAGCAAGCTTGGAACCATCCATGCTCCAGACCGGACCGAAATCACCTTTCGGGTGCATACTTACATTGACGGCTGGCGCGCTGTTATCGGCGGCATGAATATAGACTTCACTGTTGAAGGTAAGATCAGACATAGAATAAGCAAGCCATCTACTGTCCGGACTCCAGCTGATACTTCTTGGAGTACTCCAGCCATCCTGTAGTAATTGTTCGTTGGAAAGTTTCCCTTTCTCGTCGATGTCTGCTACTACTAATTTACCTCTGCCTCTCTGGAAGAAGATTTTCTTGCCATCAGGTGATACAGTAGGGTTAGATTCATTTTCTGATGTTTTGGTTACCCTTACCAGGTCATGCTTCAGACTTTTAAATAAATCAGTAACTTTTTCATCAACAGATTTCACGAGGTAGATATCACTTTGCCCTTCTCTGTCAGAAACAAATAATAAAGTGCTGTCATTGAGCCAGGTAATTCCTCTGTCTCTGTAGGCATGCTTCGATAAGTTGATAGCACGGCTTTTCTCTTTATCTGTAAGGGTTACAAATACTTCACCTCTGATTACAGAGGCGATTTTTTTACCGTTGGGGCTCAACTCATATTCGCTGATGTTGTTGCTAAATGTCTTTGACTCTATCGGATCAAATCTGTAATCTGTAGCACTAACATTTACTGCCTTAATGTTGGCAGTTGCAACATCCATCAGAAAGAGACCATCCTTTCTGGTGAAGACAATTTGAGAGCCATCATCACTAACATCAAAAAATCTGATACCATCATCCGTAAATTTTGTCAGTTGTGTTGGGTCTCCTGATTTCTCTCCATTTTTTCCAATAGCCTGTTTGTAGATGTTATATCTGCCACTTCTGGCGCTCAGGAAGTATAATGAGCCATCATTCGTCCAGTCAGACTGATAGTCATTTACACTGTTATCAGTGATTGCATAATATTTATCTGCTGATTGATTATATACCCATACATCCAAATCTGCTGGTCCATTATAGTCTTCTCTCGAAGTTCTGCAAGATCCTCTGGATACTGCTATCAAGTTGCTGTTTTTAGAGGCGAAAGGCATATCACCAAAGTCGCTTAATATCCTTTCAGGTGTACCGCCGGAAGCGCTGACCTGGTAGATTTCAGAATTCCATTCTATTTGCTTAAAAGCCCTGTTGGTGGTGAAATAGATTTTATCACCTGTCCAGTCCCAGGCTCTGTCTGCAGTGGCATGGTAGGTGATGCGGTTTGGCTGTCCACCTTTGGCCGGAATAGTGTAAATATCATTGTTGCCTGCCCTGTTAGAGGTAAATGCAATCTGATCACCAGCGTCGTTCCAAATAGGATTGCTTTCATATGCTTCGTGAATAGTCAGTCTTTGAATATCGCCGGAAGAGACTTCCATCGTCCAGATATCGCCTTGCAGTGAGTAGGCAATCATGCTTCCGTCAGGGCTCACAGAGGGCGTTCTTACCAAAAACTGCCCGTAGGAGGAAGCGTAGAGGGTTGCCATGATGGCAAATAAGAGTATTTTTTTCATAGTAATTTTATGTTCTGCTGAATCACCTCGCAATGGTGCGATCAAACTGTTTCACTTTGTTGATCGTCTTTCGGATAAATCTTACTGCACAAACAGCAATTGACTTTTGTAGATGCAGGAAAATAAAATTCCACCAATGGAAAAGGCAAAGAAATTATGATTTAAGTATGTTACTCAAAGACAAATATAGTTGCAACTCTGTTGTATAAAGCAGTAATCGTGCTGACCTAATAGATAATTATTTAAGCGGTTTATATCAGATTTTTATCACAGGTCTATGGTAAGTCTACCGGGTTTTAAGCCTTACCGAATCCAGAAAGCTGATAATTGTACTGACTTGTTTGTCAATATCTTTCATCTTGGCAATGCTGTAAATGAGACTTCTCTTTTTTCCGTTTGTAAGTGAATCGTAGGTGTTTTTAGCTTCTTCATCTTGCTCCAGAAATACAGTCAACACTTCAGGAACCTCCACACCCAATTGATCAGGATCAAGGTAGATCTCATAGTCCGCAGACTCATCGGGTGTTATGGCCAATTGCTTCAGAATTTTAGTAGCGACAATGAGGTAATAGTTGCCATCACCCAGGTGATTGAACCCACATCTGTAGCTTACTTCGCCATTTAGATGGCAAATAACTCTTGTGCTTTTTTTATGATCCAGTGCATTAACCACATCTGCCGGGATTTCGAGATAAAAATATCCTCCCTTCCTTTTTTCCAGTTGTCTGATTTGTTGACTGCCCTTTGTAATTAATACACTTTCTTCTGACATATTAAAACAACCGGAATTTCGCCATTAAGTTTTATACTACTCCTTGGCTATCGCATCAACCGGGTTCGACCTCACCGTGGTTGTGATTTTATGCACTACCGAAATGAATACGAGCAAAAATGCAATGATTCCCGGAATAACAAGGTGTTCCGGTCCGATACTTACATGATAGGGCAATACGTTAAACGCTGTTGCTGATATCAGGTATGAGGCAATCAAACCGATAGAAGTAGCGATGATGTACAGAATGAGGTATTCTTTCAGCATCATTAAGAAAAGATCTTTTGCCCCTGCACCCAGCACCTTTCTGATGGCAATCATTTTTTGTTGCATCCTGGCTGATAGCGCTACCAGACTGTAGAGTCCAATGCCTGTCATCAAAACTGCTAACAGAGAAAAAAAGATAAACATCTTATTAACACTTTCCAGAGACGCAATGAATCCAATATCAAAATTACTTTCCAGGTATTGAAACTGAATAGGCTCACTTGGAAATTCTTCATTAAAAAGGTTATTAACGTATTTCTGTGTTTCAAAGTGATTATTCCCTTTCACTCTGATGGTAACAAAGAGCTGATCATCAGTGGTTTGATACATTCTCATGGCCATTGGCCGGATCTTTTTGAAAAGCGTGTAATCATTAAAATCTTTCACCACGCCAATTACTTTCAGTTCACCATTATTGAAAGTTTTACCGATAGCATTTTCCCATCCGAATAGTCTTTGAGTGGCTTGATTAATGATGATGCCATCAGTTTTGTCTGTTGAAAGGTCCTTCGAAAATTGTCTTCCTTCTATGATTTCCATCTCATAGGTGTCAATGAAGTCCGGATCGATGTAGTGTGTTCGTAATCTGAACTTTTCTTTTGGAAATTCAGTCAGAGAAACATCAAGGGCATTTCCCGAATGAAATGGAGCGGTTTTAGAAAATGACGTGCTGATGATGTCATTGTTTTTCGCCAGCGTCTCTTTGATATAGTTGATCTTTTCTTCATTGATTGCACCTGTTTTAACCGGCGCTCTCAACAGATTATACTTATTAAACCCTAAGTCTTTGGTTTGAAGAAAATTGATCTGTTCTGATATGACAAAGGCTGTGAATATTAGTGGTATGGTTACCAATAGCTGAAAAACGACCAGAAACTTTCGCAGCTTACTCTTCCGGTGAAGAGAAGATACACCATGCAGAAAAGATGATAATTTAAGCTTTGCCAGCAAGATGATCGGGTAAAAACCTGCAAGAATACCGACCAGAAAAGAGCCGCCGATCACTTGCAATAAGAATTTCCAGTCCCTCGTAAAGTCAAATTCCAGACTCCTGTATAAAGTATCGCCAAATGTCGGCAGCAGCATAGCTGATAACAAAAGAGCAAAGAATAGCGCGACAATGATGAGTACTGCTGATTCAGCAAAAAATTGCATCACCAAATCCAGGCGGGAACTGCCCATGACCTTTTTGATGCCCATTTCTGGTTCACGACTCATGGTTTGAGCAGTAGTAGAGTTGATAAAATTAAGAGCAGTAATGACTATCGTAAAAATAACAACACCTAAAAACAGGTAAATGAGTGTGATTTCGCTCCTCTTACCTATTCCGCCTTTCACCTTACCCGTATGAAGGTAAATGTCAGTGACTGGTCGCAGGGACAGGTACTCTTCAAAGCCCTGATCTTTGTCACTATAATTCTTTAGAAAGTCTTTTATTTTTAAGTCAACAGCAAAGGGATCGGAAAATTCTGTCAGTTTAATGTATGTTGAGTTAGAAAACCTACTTTTCCAGTCATTATAAGGATTGAAATCTTTGAGTGCCTTAAAAGACTCGTAGGATAAGATGTAATCCACATTTAGATGAGAGTTTTCAGCATAATCCTCAAAAACCCCGGTGATGGTAAAGTCATGATTTTTATTAATTCTGATAGTTTTCCCGATAACCCGACCGTAGGGGTCTAATTTTTTTGATATAGATTCAGAGATGACCATGCTCATAGGTGCTGAAAGAGCGTTAGATTTATTTCCTTCTGTAAAACGAAATTGAAATGTTTCCAGAAATTCATTGTCCGCAAATAATCCGTTTCTTTCTCTGTAAAACTGACCATCGTATTCGAAATACTCTGCCGTTCTGGATACATTAAAGGCTTTTTCGATTTCGGGAATCTGTTCCGACAATGCTTGTGCAAGCGGGTAGGGGTTGCTGTCATAGATTTCAGATATTCGACTGTTTTGATAGATCCTCTCAACCATGAACATCCGCTTATGATCATCGTGAAAGTGGTCATAAGTGGTTTCATATTGAATGTAAAACAACATGAGAATGGTTGCTGTGAGGCCCACGGTAATACCAAAAATACTGGCAAGAGAAGATTTTCCGTTTCTGAAAAGCCTTCTGACGGCAATTCTAAAATGATGAGTAGTCATGTTATTGATTTTGAGTTTTTTATGAGTATGAAAAAATTGAATGATCTCTGGTCGCAGTAGTTTTAAAACTTCCAGCCGAAAAATTCTACGGGCTGCACCAAGACCTTTCTCCTGACTGTTGCGCTGAAACATTTCCAGCAAATCACCTTCTATGTGATAGCGGAGATCCCTTCGGCAGAACCAAAGAAAAAACTTGTGAAAATATTTAGGAGGCAGATTTTTCAAATGCCTGATATTTTAAGGTCGAGAATGGCTTGTGGCACGTTTTGCCACAGTTTCATCCTCACATTTTTGGTGTCTTCCAATGCCTGCTTTCCTTTCGCTGTTACTTCAAAATACCTTTTTGGTCGGCCACCACGATCACTGGTAACCTCACCGTCTTTGGAAGTGAGCATTTCTTTCTTTTCCAGTCTGCTAAGGCACGATTGCAACGCACCTACACTGACTTTTCTGTTGAGTGAATTTTCAATTTCACTTTTGATAGAGACGCCGTAAGCACTGCCATGTAAAATGGCTACAGTCAGCATGACAATCTCTTCAAATTCTCCTATCTGATATTTTCCCATGAGTAAATTCCTAATTGAAGTATTGCTAAATAAGTATATATTCTAAAATAATTTTTCAATACTTCAATTAGGAATTAACCTATTTATTTACTTATTTA
>JBCBHL010000269.1:0-10286 GCA_038525605.1 Bacteroidota bacterium | reverse complement strand
TTGGCAGTCGCAATGGCGAACCATCCAGCCCGCCTTTGCGCAGATTTTAAGCCTAAAAGCTACAGCTCATTTCCGAAACACCATATCAGAACTGTTTTTTACACAGATCTTGCCCGGACAACAGTGATTCATAACTATGAATTCTTATGTAAAAACAAGCAACTCCTTTTAACTGATAGCATGAACAACAAACCAGTCCTCGTTACTATCTCGTTAAGGCAGCCTTCCGGTTTTCAATTTTTTTCCGTAAATTAAATAGCAACGGACAGACCTACGAAGTTCAATGACACGAGTTTTTCTTCATATCCTGTGGCCAATCCTTCTTCTCTGTGGTTGCAAAGTGCAATCAGACAGAGTACTCTTTAGTTCAGGCCGACATGGGAACTCAGATATTTTTCTGATGGATTCAGAAGGTAATATTCTGCAACAAATCACCGATGATGTGTCTGAAGAATGGGGGCCTATATGGATCAATGATCAGGAAATCTCTTATCTAAGTCAGTCGGGAAATAGCATCAGCATTATCAGGTATAACCTGGAATCAAAGCAAAAGGCAGTTATTCCGCACCCTGACAATTGCCTGATTGATGATAAAAACATCCTTCATTCTCCGGCGGGCTTTCAGCAGATGTATAGCTGCAAAGGTGAAATTTATGTGGTAGACCAGATATTGGAAAAAAAGGAACAGGTAACAGCAGCTATTTCAGGTGTCGCCAATTATCCCAGCTGGATCAATGAAAACGAAATATTGTTTACGAGCAATCACGATGGAGATAATGATATTTATCGACTCAATTTACTAACCGATCAATTAGATAACCTTACAAATAGCAAGTCCAATGACGAGCGGGCCGATCTTTCTCCTGATGGAAAATTACTTTTATACAGTTCCGATAGATTTGACAAGGGCAATCAGGATATTGTGATTCAAAATATTGACACTAATGAAATTACAAGGGTTACTGCATCGAAAGCAACAGAATTGATTGCCAGATGGTCTAAACATCAAAAAAGGGTCTATTTCGGTAGTAATAAAGATGGAAACTGGGAAATATATGGTTACAAATTAAAGCAGCGAACCGTGAAAAGGCTCACTAAAAATGACCAGTTTGATGGAGATCCGAGGATCAGATAGTATTTGACCTAATGCTATAAAAATATAAATTAGCACATCAAACAATCAACTAAATTCATGAAGTCTCTTATCATCAACAGTAAATTTTTACTTTTCACAGCTACAATTCTATTTTCCTGCGGTGTCAATCAGTCTACTGAGCAAGTTGATCTGCAAACTCTTTCTTTAGTGGTTTGTGATTCTACCTATCAATGGGAAAAGCCGGAATGGTGGGATACGACAGAGGTATTACTCGTTGATTCGATCATTGAATCCGCCAATGACACAAGGAATTATTTGAACCTTTTAAGAAAATCTGATCCGGAAAAGTATTATCACTACATGATTGCTGACGACTTGAGCTATAGAAAGTATTTAAAGACATTATATTCTTTTCATCAGCAAAAAAATGAATCACTTGACGAGTTCGTAAGATTGGCCAATCAATACGTATCTCATCAAGTAGCTGCAGATCTGAACAGCATCGTGTATAATTGCTCTGCCGATAAGCAAAACTATTATATGGCAAAAAGAATCGCTGAAAACTATTACCAGGATGGTCAGCTGGATAAGGCCCTCAAATACTTTCAGGAAGCGAAAAAATTACGCATTGATAATGGAAATACAGACACGGTGTCTGTCACCGACAAGATCAATTTTATTGATAACATTTCTGATCGTACTGTATTTCTTAAAAGCCATCTTGGCTTCAGAGGAACGCTGGATTCCCTAACTGTTAATGTTGAAATCCTTAGGGGCGGTAAATGGATTGATAAACTTGACAAAGCCTCTTTAAGTAATCTGGAAACTAATTTTCCCCAGCTTAATGTATCACGTAAGTCACAGTTAATGGAGGAACCAGATGTTTTACTTGCCTTACAGTTTCTTGTTTTTAATGATATAAATGCTGATCAAAAAGTAGTCAACCGAAACCTGCTGGCAGCAGTGAAAGAGGAGTTTCAAACTTACAATGAGATCTCTCACGACAATTTCGAAGTGCATGTGTCAAGAGCTAATTTACAAATACCTGAACGTAACGAATGGACTCTTGCCTTCTGGGCATCCGGTTCCGATATTAGCGGGCTGGCCGTAGCAGAGTTTACAGGATATAAGTTTGAAGGCATCTATATGGTAGATTAAAAAATATGAATTGTTACCAAAAAATAGCCACAAAAGTAGCAGCATCGAAAGCAACAGAATTGATTGCCAGATGGTCTAAACATCAAAAATCAATCAATAAACAACTATACGTGATAATGTCTATTCCATATTCATCAGCTATAAGTCAATCACTAATTTCCATTGTTTTCCTATTAGTGTTTTTATCCATCAACACCTCTGCGAATTCACAGGATAAAGAGAAAATTTTCCGAAAGGGAGTGAACCTCTATGATGACGGCATGTATAAGGAAGCGCTGATTTATATAGATAGCTCACTCAATATGGATTCTTCGCTTTATCAAAGGTTTCATTTAAGAGCAGATATAAAGTCAGCTCTCAAGATGTATAAAGCAGCTATAGAAGATATGACCAGATGTATTAATAAATGCAAGGGACCTAATAGAATGAGTCATGTATCAGATTATTATCTGAGGAGATCCGAACTTCACTATTTTGATAAAAATCAAAATCAGGCTTTTCTGGACATTCATAAAAGCATAGAGTTCAACCCTAAAAATTGGAAAGCCTATAACATCAGGAGCTTTTATTACAAAAAATCAGGTAATACTTACGATGCATTAGATGACCTGAGTACATCAATCAGTATCAATGACAATGAAGCCAATACTTATGTGGCAAGAGGGGAACTGAGGGCGGACGTCGGTGATATTGCTGGTGCCTGTGTTGATTTCAAAAAACTCTCAGGTTGGGGGTTTGATGAGTACGATCTGTGGATTAAGGATAATTGTAGTAAAAAATGAAACTGCAAAGCTCAGCAAAACGCATGCAGTTCGGATTGATAGAGGACATTTTGATAAAACGATGACACTAACGGAATACCTGCAAGATCATCAAGGAAAATACGACAAGGTCTATCAACAACTAAAGGATAGCAGAGACATAGCTTCTGGACAGACGCACTATAAAAACCTGCTAAGAGACCTGGTCGAAGTAGTAAATTCAGGCGTTACTGTTTTGATTGGGGTTTCAAAAATTGATAATTTACAAGACCTGGACATTTTTTTCGCGGAACATTTACTTCATTGGCAGGGATTAGAGGAGGAGCTCAGCAATCGGATGAGTCAAACAATTGATTACGGTGCGGTTGATTGATCAGCTTCTCGGAGTTTGCCTGAAGGCATATGAAACAAACAGAAAATACTATTATTAATGAAAGCCAGTATCCAATTAAACCTAACCGACGCAGAACGAAAGAATCTGCGGAAGCACAAAATCAGGAAAGCTGATATCAGTGGTTTTGCACCGGATGAACTGGAAGAAATTCTGCAAGTCAGTACTCAAAGGGCCAGGGAAATTTTGGCATTGATTGATTTTCAGCAGATTCCCAGTGTAGGGATAAAGTTTGCTGAAGACCTCATTTATTTGGGATATTATGCTGTTGATTCGCTGAAAGGGCTTGATGGAGCAAGGCTTGTAGAGGAGTTTGAAGCCAGTAAAGGCTATCAGATAGATTCGTGTGTGGAAGATCAGTTTCGATTGGCAGTATATTTCGCTGATACTGGTGATCGTTCAAAAAACTGGTGGGATTTTACAGCCGAAAGAAAGCAATATCGGGCTGAGAATGGCTATCCGCAAAACAGACCGACTGCCATCTGGCATGAAGTGGTGTCGGTAAAGTGGAAAAAACACTGGATGATGTGATAAAAAAAGGACCTATGAAATACTCTTTTTTAAGGTACACAATCAATTGGCTTCTACTGGCTGGCTTATTGGCAATTAGTTGTTCTGAACAACCGACAGAAAAAACCAGCATTATCTTCGATACAGATTTTGGAGGTGACGCTGACGATTTGGGTGCACTGGCCATGCTCAATCATTTTCAAAATAAAGGAGAGATAGACCTGCTGGCTGTCATGTGTTGGAATACCGAAAAGTATGCGGTCAGCGGAATCGATGCTACCAATACTTATTATGGAAATCCTGATATACTAATAGGCATGCGCGATGGCGAAACACACGAAACTGACTGGAACCACTCCAAAGTCTTGGCCGACAATCTGCCACACGATGCTACCGCCCTGGAAGTTCCGGAAGCAACCACACTTTACAGGAAGCTCTTGAGCAATTGCCCTGATGGCAGTGTCAAAATTGTGGTCGTCGGACCTATGATGAACATTAAAAAACTAATTGATTCTCAGCCAGATAAGTTCTCACCATTAAATGGAAAGCAGCTGATCAATAAAAAAGTGTCTGAATTTGTCATCATGGGTGGTAACTTTCCACAGGGTAAATACGAAAGGAATTTTGATGGTGCCATGCCGGGTGTTACCAAATATGTCCTTGAAAACATTGAGTTACCTGTTACCTTTTCGGGAGCAGAACTGGGAGCTTCTTTAAAAACAGGTGAAGTGTTCAATGACTTGCCGAAAAACTCGCCGCTGTACCTCGGGTTTTATCACTTTGGCAAGCATGCACCCTGGATGAAAGAACAGTTCGAAGGAAAAATATTCAATAATGCGACGTTTGATCAGACGGCTGTTTTATATGCCATCAGGTCGGGGCTTGGAGATTACTGGCACAAGGTAGAAAACGGCGTTTGCGTGGCAGATTCCACAGGAGGAAATGTCTGGATAAATCAGGCCAATTCAAATCATTCCTATCTGGTACTGGATCGTCCGATAGCTGAAATGGAGGAAGTTTTAGAAGCTTTTATGTTAGGGGATTTTTAAAAATGCCAAGGAAATTAATGAATACATCTTAAGATGAATTGATCTAAAAACTTTAGGAGATCAACATATCAGTTAGGCTTTAAAAAGGGAACTCCAACTGTGTCAGCCACAGCCGGAGTTACAGGCATCTATGAATGGTATGGTTAGATATATTCGTTGATTAAAGAGTGCTTTTCACTCAACATATTTGACGAAGTATCAAAAGCATAGCGCTTAATGATCTATATCAATTATCAATGTTGAGGATATGCAGGTGCTCATCAATTCTTAAAACCAACTTATCAATCTTTTTGAAGTATCGGGTCTGGTCAGCCTCAAGTAGCATGACTTTGGAATCATATGACTCTACACCCATACCGTTTTTCAGACTTTCTTTATTTGTCTCGATTTCTTTTCTGTATTTGCAGGCTCCCCTCATGTGATCGTCGAAAGCGTCCATTCCATATTGTTCCTCCAGGTTGTGAATATCTGAAACAGTCTTTTTCTCTTCTTTTTTATTCCAGGTCAAATAGGAAGTTGGATCTTCCATTTGAGAAATGATCAAAGAGTCATATTGATGTATTTCATTTAAAACCTGATTTACGGATTTTCTGAAATCAGCTTTGCGACAAAAGTTTGAAACACCATCATAAGTTTTTAAAACTTCGGACTTTTCAATCCATTTCATAGTCACTATGTCGAACTGATCAGCGATGGGTGGCTCTACCTCAGATTGTGAAAATGCAGGTGTTACAATCGCGAATAAGATAAAGCAAATTAGAATATTTTTCATAGTAAGAATATCTCTGTTGAAAGTATTACTATTACAAACGATACTATTGCAATATAAGTTGGCTTATTTGCTTTAGTTGTTTTTATCATATCCATAAACAAAGTTTATGGATTATAAGCATGCATAAACAAATGCTTTCTATTTTTTGTGATGAGTACAAAAAGCCCTGTTCTGCTACTTCTATAAATTTTTGTCACCGCATTGATTCCTAATGGATTTAATATATCTTGATGATATGCGAAAATTATGCTTAGGAATTTTCATTGGATTGTTATTGATCACTGCCTGTGCTGAAAAGGACAACAGTCCTGCAGTGGCATTTGATGTGTATTGTGAAATGGTGGCCAGCAGTACCAAACCGATGGCCTTGCAATACCCGATGGATAGTAAATCTGTGGATCGCTACTGGTCTGATTTTGAGCAATTAGCTGTGAAGCATAACGTGGCGTTACATCGCGAAGATGATTTCCCGTCTACTTTGCTGTTTCAGACCGGACTTACCGATGGAAAAACAATCGTGATTATTTATCGGGGCGATCGGTTGACGCAATATCAGCAACTCAAGACAGACATACAGTCCGGCAAAAACAGTAGCTGGCAGGATCGGCTGCTTCTGGCCAGGCGTTTTGGTCGGTTATTGGGATATTCACCACAGGGCATCAATGAACTGTTGAGCAAAAACAGTGAATATAAAAACCTCAAAGAAGCTGATGTTATTCGTCAGGTGACACATCTGTACTATGAAAACCCTGAAAATGCCATGGCATTTTATGGACAAACACTTGGGTTAAGCCAGAGTGGGGAGGCTACTTTTCATGTCAGTGAGGATGCTTTTATCAAAATTAACCCGCTCAGTGAGCGCCATCCAAAAGGACAGGTTAAGTCAACGGCGATCGCATTTCTTACCAATCAGTTACCGGACTGGTATGCCTATGTTCAGGAAAAAGGAATTCCGATAAAATACACTTACAAACCCCGGGATGGCGGGCCTCATGATGGTTTTGTCGTCATCGATCCGGAGGGGTATCTGCTGGAGTTTGAGCAATTCAAACAGCACCCGGAGAACGAGCTATTCATGGCGAATTTGGCAAAGGCCAATCCACTGAAGACTGCTGTGAATGAGCTGGCGTTCTTTGGCTCCATTACCTGGACTTATCATAAAGATGTCTTGAAACTTCAAAATTTCTATGAAAATGTATTGGGTTTTGAGTTAGTGGCAGACCAGGGTTGGACGAAGATTTACCAGACGTCACCATCAGGGTTTATAGGCCTTGTGGATGAACGCAGGGGAATGGAAGATTATGCCGATACAAAAGCAGTAGAAATAGAATGGGGAGTTACTGATGATTTGGCACTGAAGAATTATGCGAATAAGTATTGGAAAAGCTATGGCTTTGAGAACGGATCCTGGACGGGACCTGAAAAATATCAATATCACCTAATAAGTGTCAAATGACTTTTCGAAAACAAAAAATGGCAGTATTGAGTATTTTGATCATTGTTTTCGGATGCACTGACGCAAACAAAAGTCAATCAAAAGGCTCTTCGAAAGCTAACGATGAAAAGGTACAGATTTTAGCCACGCTGAATAACGAAACCAGAGCGGCCTTTGAAAGAGACTTTGATCAGTGGCAAGCCTACTGGGTTCATCGACCTTCAATTTCGAAGACTTACATTAATTACCCCGATAGTACTTTTTCGGAATCCGTAGGCTGGAGCGAAATCAGTAGTTTTGTCAAAGATTTTATGGAAGAATATCCTGAGCCGGAACCAGTCCCTGAACTGCTGAAAGAAATCGACGTTCGTTTATATGGGAGCGGCGCATGGGTCACTTACGAACAGCAGGATTCGCTAAGAGGACTGAAACGTGAAGTGCGGCTAATGGAAAAGTCTGGAGGTACGTGGAAAATTGCTTCGATGCATACCACTATTTATGGTGATCAAAAGACAAACTGACAAAATGCTGAAAGGAGGAGCTCATTACTTATGAAAGAACAAGAAAATTTTTCTCATGCTGCCACAGTGCTGGCAGTAAATAATGTCAGCGAGTCGATTGAGTTTTACACCGAAAAGCTTGGTTTTCGGTTGTCATTTTCGTGGAGCGACCCTCCTACGTATGCAGTACTGGTGAGAGGCGGAGTGAGCATACACCTGACTGAGAGAGCTGATGATCAGGTTCCATCTTCTGAGCATTGTGTGCTGTACATTTTTGTTTTCGACGTGGAGGCAATCTACCAGCAATGTATTGCCGATGGTGTGGAACTTGTCAACGTACCGGACGAAAGAGATTATCAGATGAAGGATTTTGACATCAAAGACCCTGACGGATACATTATATCTTTTGGCAAAGGTGGTTAATAATAAGACCTGTTCCTCTTACACTTCCAGACCGCTATCAAGAATAATTGGAAGATCATTAAATCATGCCTTGCTCGTAAGTGCAATTGGGTTGAAGGCTACTGCACCCTTTCCTTTTGTTGTAAATTCCACATCAATTCTTCCGAGATTTATGCCGGCCCACCCCACCTGGTTGATGGTAGTGGTAAAGCCTTCGCTATTTGTCAGTAGAAGCGGTTCATCCATGAAAGTATGCGTATGTCCACCGAGGATTACATCAATTTCACTAACCTCCTGTGCGAGAATTTTATCTGACGGTTTGGGAGATTCACCATATCTGAACTCATAGCCTAAGTGTGACAGACAGATGATCAGATCACACTTCTGTGCTTTGAGCTCCTGCACCATTTCTTTAGCTATTGCAATTGGGTCCTGATAAACGGTATTGCCATACATCTGAGGGTTTACTAATCCTTCCAGTTCTATGCCCAGTCCAAAAACACCTACTTTAATGCCATCCTTATCAAATACTTTGTAAGGTTGTGTTTTCCCGGACATGATGTTTTTTGAAAAGTCATAATTGGCATTGAGGTAAGGGAAATCAGCAAATTGCATGGCATTGCTCAGACCATCCAGGCCATTGTCGAACTCGTGATTGCCAACGGTGGTAGCGTCATAACCCATCTTACTCATTAGCTTTAGCTCAAGCTCGCCTCCAAACATATTGAAATAAGGTGTACCCTGAAATACATCCCCAACATCCAGCAGAAGTACATTATTTTCGACTGATCGAATTTTATCGACTGCACTTGCACGGGCCGCCATTCCTCCTAAGCCTTTGTAACGTCCTTCTTCAAAAGGCTCTATCTGGGAGTGCATGTCATTGGTGTGGAGGATTGTCA
Organism: Bacteroidota bacterium; assembly: GCA_038525605.1. Classification (GTDB taxonomy): domain Bacteria; phylum Bacteroidota; class Bacteroidia; order Cytophagales; family Cyclobacteriaceae; genus JANSWY01. The sequence continues at coordinate 1,310 of JBCBHL010000269.1, read as the reverse complement.
GTTTTTTTCCCGCCAGACTGGACTGACAACTCGTTAATATGAGAGGGGCAGCTGCAACAGAGGCGGAAGCCATCAGCGATTGGATTAAAAACTCTCTTCTTTTCATGTGTTTTGAATTTCTTAGATAAATCTACTGATACTCTATCGGATTGATGTAACGTAATTTGCTACGGTTATCCGGATAGAATCGCCATTGGCAGTTTGCTGCCGGATATCATTGACAATCATATCACGAACCTTCACAGGTTTAATGGCTATTCTTTTCAGAGACGGAAGCATTTTGAATCCGCCACCCCCATTTGCCAAATAGTCACTAATCGCCAAAACATAGGCTTTCTCCGGCTGGATAGCCTTTCCAGCGACCCTGATATTTTCTATCTCTGATTTGCTCACCTCAAAACTTACCGGCCAGATCATACTTCTTTCTGCTTTGCCGATGTATTCAATAACCTCCTTTAACTGCTCACCGGAGATTTCCAACAGTCTCATTTCGTTTTCAAAAGGCATCACTGCAAAGACTTCTCCCAATGTAATGGGCCCCTGGTTGATTGGTGCTCTCAACCCTCCGTGGTGGTTCATCACTGAAACATCTATTCGGGTGTTGAATTCCGCAACAGATTGGGTCAGCAAAAGCTTTGTGACATATGTTCCCAGGGTGGATTCATATTTTCCATCGGTAGTCAAGTCATGCATGGCATACCCGATCTCTTCATCCATGATAGAATCCAGCTTTTCCCGGTATGGCTCCACCAGCGAATCAATTTCAGCCGAAGATTGGATTTCAGTATTGATTTTCACCGGAGACCAGGTGTAGGCAATTTCATGGTCTTTTGGATTGGAACAGGAAAAAAGGACTAAGATCAGCCATGCGGACCAATATAGTTTACCTGAATGTTGAATTAGTAGTCTCATCATCTACTCGTTAGATTGGTTAGCAAATTATGATAATAATAAGAGAAGTTAATGCCTATTGGAAGAAATTCACATTTTCTTAATGTGCATCATCCTCTTAAAGTAATTGAGAACTTTGATTGCCCAACTGTAAGTTGTAAGAGCTTACCCCATCTTGCACTTATCAGCGAACTACTTACTCCCAGAATTTATTTTCTATCATGGAAAGGATCGCCATTCCTGCAGCTATGCCGGATATGAAGAGATTCCATTCGCGGTGTTTCACCTTTAGGACGTTTAAAAAGAGAAATGCTATACCAACGATGACAAAAACAACCAGCAATTGACCTAATTCAATGCCTACATTGAAGCCTAACAATGGTACGACGACAGATGAGTTTCCGAACAGCAGTGCTTTG
>JBCBHL010000268.1:0-10291 GCA_038525605.1 Bacteroidota bacterium | reverse complement strand
CAAATTGCTGATGTAAATCTGCGGCAATATCTTCTAAACTCCTTTGTTTTTGTTCACATGAACAGAACATCAAAGTATTAACTAATTCTGCTGCCGATAATTTTCGTTTACGTTTAATAAAACCAGAGTCTTTAGCTAAATCATCTAAGAGATCTGATGAAAACCTACTTTCAATATCATATTTAAGGGATTTTGAATGATTTTCAATGAATATTTTATTGTCGATTTTAAGTGTGTTTCTTCCCTAAATTAACGATATTTAGGTCAAGAGAGCGGATAAAAGACATCCGTCATTTAAAGCATAATAATATGGGAAGAAAACTAAAAAATTCTACCCTGAGAGGGTATTCACTATCCTTAAAATAATTCTTCCAAGAAGTATTTTTCTCCTTAAGTTAACGACTATGGTGAAAACACCAACATTGAATGCCTGACTACAACTTGACATCCAACCAGACCACAAAAAAGCCAAAAACCCGCTATATTTAAAGACACACACCAGACTGATTACGCAGAAGACTTGTTGGTTGATTAGGACGGTGAGAAGAACTAAACAAAACGAACATGTCTGAACTGGCACTGAAGCTCATAGCAGAAAATAAAAAAACAAAAGCTAAATTCCTCGATTTAGGCAATTGTGGACTAACCGATCTCCCCGATGAACTCTTTGAACTAACCTGGCTGGAAAGGTTGAATTTGGGCGATTCTTATCCAGAGGCAGATTTCAACAAATTGAAGCGATCTTATAATTCACAAATCGGCAATCGTTTCAATGAAAACTCTGGAAATGTAAAGAAACTTGTAGACCTAGGTAACCTCAGTTCTTTATACCTGAGAAACAGTTCTATTTCTGAAATCTCCGCTTTATCTGAACTAAAACATTTAACCAGTCTTGATCTGAGTGGAAATCAAATAAAGGACATTTTGAAATTAGACAATTTGAGAAGTCTGACTAGTCTTTATCTTAATTTTAATGAAATAACGGATATCTCAATATTAGGAATCTTGAAAAGTTTAACCTGTCTTGAATTAAGTTATACTTCAACGACTGAAATTTCGATATTAGGAGATTTGACAAGCCTGACCAGGCTGAATCTGAGCTATAATCAAATAAGGGATATTTCAATATTAGGGGATTTAAAAAGCCTGACCTGTCTTAATCTAAATTCAAATAACATAAGGGATATTTCTATATTAGGAGATTTGAAATGTCTAACAAATCTTTCTCTGAATTATAATAGCATAAGTGATATTTCAAGACTTGGAAATTTGAAAAATTTAACCAGGCTTGATCTTAGGGAAAATCAAATAAGGGATATTTCAATAATAGGAGAATTGAAAAATTTGAATAGCCTTTATCTGGGTTATAATGAAATAAAAGATTTTTCGACGTTAGGGGGCTTGACAAGTCTGATCAATCTTGATCTGAGTTATAATCAAATGGTAGACGTTTCCATTTTGTCAGAGTTAAAAAATTTGAACACTCTAGACCTAATAGGAAATAAGATAAATGATGTTTCAATGTTAAAATATTTGACATCTCTATCCATTATTGATCTCAGTGTAAATCAAATAACGGATATTTCTGTATTAGGTCATTTAAAAAATCTGACTAAACTTGATTTAAGTCACAACTTAATTTGGGATATTTCTATTTTGTCGGAGTTAAAAAGTTTAACCAATCTTGACGTAGGGAATAATCGAATAACGGAAATTTCCATTTTAGGTGGTTTGAAAAGCTTGATTCGTCTTGATCTTAGAAATAATCGAGTTAAGGACTTGAAGCCTTTACTACATTTGTTTAGAATAGGTCAAGAAATAGACTTATTCGGTAAAAATAAAGATATTTTTTTAGAAGGTAACCCTTTAGAATTCCCACCGCCGGAAATTGTGAAACAAGGGAATAAGGCTATCATTCGCTATTTTGAACAATTGGAGAAATATGGAGAGGATTATCTTTATGAGGCTAAAATGCTCATAGTTGGTGAAGGGGGCATGGGGAAGACTACCCTCATCAAAAAACTGCTGGATAGAAATGCGGAAATGCCTTCGGAAGAGCATACCACAAAGGGAATTGACATTTATGGTCTTCATAATAGCATTGATGAAAAAGATTTTAAAATCAATGCCTGGGATTTTGGTGGGCAGGAAATTTACCATGCCACGCATCAGTTTTTCCTCACCAAAAGATCGCTTTATATCCTGGTAGACGATACCCGGAAAGATAATAAATCTACTTATGATGCTGCTTTTAAATACTGGTTACAAACTGTAGAGCTTTTTGGTGACAATAGCCCCATGCTAATCGTACAAAATGAAAAAGGAGACCGCAGCAAAGACCTGGACTTCAAAGCAATCCGTGGGAAGTATGAATTTGTCAAAGAAAAGTTTGCCACCAACCTACTTGATTGTAGAGGATTAGATGATGTAGAAAAAGAAATCTGGCATCAGGTACAAAAGCTTCCGCATGTAGGGCAAGCACTGCCCAAGCCCTGGATTCCTATTAGGGAAGAATTGATCACTCTTAGCATGAAAAAACCTTATATTTCTGATGAAGAATACTTAGCTGTCTGTGAAGAGCATGCATTAACGGTAGAAAATGAAGCCTATGAGTTGAGTCATTACCTGCACGATCTGGGTACATTCCTTCACTTCCAGGATGATGACTTACTGCAGCGCATCATCATCCTGCAGAATGAATGGGCTACTGAGGCCGTGTACAGATTATTAGATGATGAGGAAATCAAAGAGAATTATGGTCGGTTCAATCAGGAGAAAGCCAAAAAGACCTGGTATGAATCGCACTATAGACGCAAGATTCCGGAATTACTCAACCTCATGATGAAGTTTGAGTTGTGTTATGAGTTACCGGAAAAAAGAAACCACTTCCTCATTCCTCAGCTACTGCCAAACAGCAAGCCGGATCACTTATTTACACCGGGAGCGAATAGTTTACAGCTTCGCTATCGCTATGATTTCCTGCCCAAGGGGCTCATCAGTCGCTTCATTGTAAGAACGCATCAATACATCGAGGATCAGGAAAATGGCTGGAAAAGTGGTGTACAGCTCAAACGAAACAATGCCCAGGCATTCATAGAAGAAAGCTATAACCAAAACCTTATTTCTATCTGGATTACAGGAGAAAATCAAAAGGAATTCATGACCATCGTGTCTGAAGAGATGGACAAGCTCAATAAAACCTATCACGGCATCAAAGTAGAGAAGCTGGTTCCTTGCAATTGTGCATCCTGCAAAAACAGATCAGAACCTCATTTTTATGAATATCAAAACCTGTTCAACAGGATTAGAAAAGGAAAGAAGACCATCGAATGCCAGAAAGAGCCCTACAACGATGTTGATGTTTTAGGTTTGGTAACAGGTTTATATGAAAGAGAGTATCTTAGTAATATTTTAACAGAAGAATGGCCGTACCCTTACGATCAAACATTTAAAGAATCAACAGAGAACTTTAAAAATGTACTGTCTGAAATACATGATGTAAAAGAAGAGGTCATTACTAACCGCCAAGTCATCATCAATGTTAAAGAGGTCATTTTACAGCAGGTAGATGCTTCTTTGAAAACCGAGGTAGGCAGCTTACTCGGTAAGTTATCCGAAGACAAACTCAACATCGTTAAACAACTAAATGAACACTTCATCACAACCTCTGCAGAAAACCAGCAAACCATTGCCAGCCTGGTTATGGATACTTTAGAAAAAGTAGAAGCCTCTCACAAAGATATCAGTGGGGATTTAGCAAAGCTCTTGTCACCAGACTTAAAGGTTAAAGCGAAGTGGCAATTAGGGCTACCTTTCTTATTTTCAATTGAAGCAGAAAAAGACATTACCAAAGAATCGACGTATTTCTGGGAAAAGTTGACCAAACACTTACCCAAAGGAGTTATTTACTAAAGTCATTCAATGGCTCAACGAGCCACCAAAAACTAAGTAAATAACTTATTGGCTAAGTTTTACAGGCAGAAGCTTTATGCGAAGGCCTGTCATTCCCTGCCTTCGCCTTTAGGCTACTGCAGGCAAGGCGAGCAAATTCAAGAATCATTCCTTTTGAAGAAAATAATATTTGCGAAAGAATCTTACATCTAGCAAGATATGAGTGCAAAAACTTTATTTGCGCAAGATTGCTTCTCCCGACGATTCTGATCATGCTAGCATTTGCGCTGTTACTCAATGTCGGGATCGCAAAGACGCTCAATATATCGGGTTGTCCTTTCAGTTTCCGTCATTCCGATGAGGCTTCACAATCGTTATTAATTGTAGAATCATAGTGCCGAAGAAGGAATCTTACTTGCAGCAAGATATGCTTAGTGAATATTTTCTATGTGTTAGACTGCTTCGTGCCTCGTCATTGGTCGTCGTAGTTTTAACGAAGAAGACAGTGACGAAAATGGAAAGCACCCAACTACACCTTTACGTCATCCCACGCAGAACAGTAATTTTTGAAAACCAAACCAGCCCCAAAAAAACTTTTTTTACAAAAAATAACACTACGCAAAAAGATTGCATACCCCCAAAATACCTTTGAATTGTCATTGAGAAACAGGCAACTGGAGTTCCTAACATTCATTGTCAAGAAAATTACTCCCCGCCTTTTCAATCTGACAAAAACAATAGGTAAAAGGAGTTCCTATAACAGACTGAAATTCTAATTACTCCTCACTTATTATTTAACTGGTATCGTTGGGTTGTGTGATGATTGATTTACGATCAGCACTTGTTTGTAAAAACCGCCTAACGCCCAGTTGAAAAAACTGATATAAAATGAAAACTTTAAAATTATTCAATGCTGTAATTGCCGGTGATTCCAACGCCGGCCCATTTGTTTCCAAAGCAGGTTTCATCATCGAGCCTGAAGCACTTTGGGCTAAAGATGCCATCATCAGGTATTTCAAAAATGAAAATCTTGATGGCTATGGCCTGAACAAAACCTTTCATAAGTCGTGGAGAACAATTCTCAACAGTTCACGAGAAAAGTTGTGGATGGAGCAAATCTGCCATTACATCTCCACTTACGGAAGTGGCTTCAAAGATGAAGTTTATATCCCCAATGAACTGCTGGACCTCCCTGATGTGCAGGTGAAATTCAAAGTGATCAGAGCTTATTCCAAAGAAGAAATGACCAACAAATGTCTGGCCATTTTGCAATCGGGAATTGCTTTGAAAGGAGAAACAGTTGATGACATCTTATCGGTTTTGCATGAGGATTTAGTTTATGACTTCACTGGTGAGGAAGGCATCAGAAATAAAGAAGCGATCGTCAAAATCGCGGAAAAGTACGATGTACTACCTAAAGATCCATCTGAGTTTTTAAGGTTCATCGTCTATAAAGCAACGGGTGAAACCCTTTTGATCAAAAGCAATGAGCTGATTCAGGCTATTGAAGATACATATTTCAATCCTGCGAACCATTTCGAACAGTTCGGTTTGGAAAAACTGGCGAAGGTCTTCAATAGATTCAAGCCTTTGTTTTTGGCTTTCAAATCACAATGTCCGAAGACCATCAACAAGATTTCCAAACTGTCGAAAAAGCATCATGCTCCAATGACGGTCAATCCGCTGAATGCAGTAACTACCGTATTGCTATCAGAAGAAGACTATCATTGGTTGGACAAAGCGACACCATTTGCGTTGTTCAGAGCTTTATCGGCTTGTTACACCAGGATGAAAGGACAGTATTCCTTCACCTACAGAATCAGAAATGGTAAGTCTTTTGTGAAAAACAACAGAGTTTCCGGTGCTGTCTGGGCCAACTATTACTACCTGCTGGAATACCTGAAAGGTAGATTTGATCTGTCTGGTAAGAAGCTTTACATCCCTACAGATGTGGAATATGCCCTGCCTACTTCTGAGAAAATGTACGTGGGTAATATTCCCACGGGAAGTAAGTTTTACGGAAAGTCTTTAGCAGTTGGTGTGTACTGGGAAAACAGCTGGGGAGCCTATGACCTGGATCTGTCGGGATTGAACATTGGCGGAAAGGTAGGCTGGAACTCTTCTTACAAGCAGGGAAAAGGCGTTTTGATGTATTCCGGTGATATGACAGATGCCCAAAATGGTGCTGTGGAATATCTATATGCACAAAATGGCCTTGCCGCTCCAACGTTGATCAACAACAATGTCTTCGGTGGCAGACCTGACTGTGAGTATAAAATCATTGTCGGTAAGGGCGATGACGTCAACTATGACTACATGATGAATCCGGAGAACCTGTTTGTTGAGGCGAAGAGTGCATCCGTTCAGAGACAGTCTGTTCTGGGTATGTTGATCCCGGAGAAAAACAAGCAGTGTTTTGTCCTGTTGAACTTCGGTGCAGGTGAGTGTAGGGTTTCTGGAAATACTGAAATCAGTGATAAAGCTACCAATGCCTTGTATCAGCAGTGGAGCAATGCCATCACCTTCAATGAGCTGGTCACCGAACTCGGCGGAGAAATAGTGAAGTATGCCACCGCTGCAGATTATGACTTTTCTCTGGACAAACTGGAGAAAGATAGCTTGATGAAGGTGTTTGCCTGAGTTGTGAGTTTGTCATGGGATGAATCTTTACTTTTTAAAAAATTCATCCCATGACTGACCTGCTCCTGGAACATACCAGGTTTTAATGGAATATTTACGATGGTTTTGAGATTAGTAATCTTAGGTATTAAATTAATGTAGACATTTTATCGTTATATTTATACTATGGATTTAGAGGCAAAGAAATTAGGGGTATTACAAAAAATCATGAATGTAGATAAGGAATCTCTTTTAAGTAAAATTGATCAGATTCTTGATGATGAAATGGTAGTAGCCTACACTATTGATGGAGATCCGTTGACTAAATCACTCTACAACGAACGACTTGAGATTGCTGAGAAACAAATTGCTCAGGGGCAGACTATATCTCAGGAAGACCTTGAGAAGGAATCAGATAACTGGTAGTTTTTGTGAATGAGATTAAGATAATCTGGACAAACCAGGCCAAAGACGCACTCAAAGGTATTTATGAATATTATTCTAAATTTTCCATCAATAGCGCTAAAAATGTAAAGTCCGATTTACTGAAAAGCCCCAAAAAGATTTATTTTTCTAAGCAATATCAAATTGATGATATAAACCCTAAGTATAGACGTATTGTAGTCAGAGATTTTAAGATACTTTATAAAGAAGATCCAAGCACTATATGGATTATGGATATCGTTAGCACCAAACAATCACCGGATATTTTAAGAAATAAGTAAGCCCAATTCAGGATAAAGATGAATCCAACGAAGAACTATCTATTCTCTACGATTCTTTGACCTCAAATATTTCCAAGCCTAATATACTAATTGTGGAGGATTCACTCACTCATTCCTCAAAGCTTCCACCGGATTCGCCTGAGCGGTTTGAAGCACTTTGAACCCGACAGTCAGCAGAGCTATAATCATCACTATCAAACCGGAATAGCCAAAGACAATGAAATTGACAGATATGCGGGAAGCATAATTATCCAGCCAGTTTTCCATTGCCAGATAAATCAAAGGCCAGGCGATCAGGTTGGCAACTGCAATCATCACTATAAATTCTTTGGTCAACAGATAGAAGATATCTTTGATTCGTGCACCAAGTGTTTTCCTGATTCCGATCTCTTTCGTTTTTTGCAATGCATTAAAAGATGTTAGACCGAACAAACCCAGACAGGCAATCACGATCGCTAATAGAGCGAACAGGGTGAATACAACCTTGAATTGTTCATCAGTTTCATATAGCCTGTTGAAAAATGCGTCTAAAACGAAGAATTCGAAAGGATTTCCAGGAAAGAACTTTTCATAAGCCGATTGCAAAGCTGCTGTTGCTTCTTGATAACTACCCGATTGGAGCTTAACGGAAAAGAAATAGGAATTGTCGTTGGCCAAAGGAAACACCATCGGGAAAGCAGCATTTTTTGCGGAAAGCTGTTGAAAGTCGCTGACAACTCCAATAATGGTTTTTGGTTCATCATAAATTTTCACTTTTTGATTGATAGCAGCTTCGGGGTTTTGATATCCCAGCATCTTTACCGCACTTTGGTTGATGATCAATGCCCCGGTATCCGTACTAAAGCTTTTCTGATAGTTTCTCCCTGCAAGTAAATCCATATCAAAAGTCGGGAAATAATCATAGTCGACACTAACAAATGAAATGGGATTAAGCTTTTCATCAGAGTCCTGGATTTTCTTAATCTGATTGACCCAGATGATGTTTTCGCCTGGAATATTTGATGTGGCAGTCACGTTTTCGACCATACTATTTTGCAGCAATTCTTCCTTAAATGCTGACAGTGACGAGGCATAGGTATCTTCATTTGTGATCATCGGCCCCTGAATCACTAATCTGTCGGCCATACTAAATCCTAACTGTGCGGATTTCATATAATTCAATTGCTGAAATACGATAACTGTTCCGGCTATCAGCGAAATGCTGACAATGAACTGAGTGACCACCAATGTTCTTCGCAGATAAGTACCCGTTTTGTTACTGGAAAACCTGCCTTTCAACATGCCAGTTGGCCTGAACGAAGAAAGAACGATTGCGGGATAAAAACCGGAAATGAAAGATCCAGATACAAATATTGAGCCTGCCATCAGCCAAAACTTTTGATCTCTGAGAAATTCAGCAGCTAATGCAGACCCTGTTAACTGATTGAAAATGTCCAGCCCTAGCAGTACCACTGTCAACGCAATAGCAAGCGCCAAAAAATTCAAAATAAATGCTTCTGCCAAAAATTGAAAAATCAATTGTTTTCTGCTGGCTCCTACTGCCTTTCTGATCCCTACTTCCTTTGCTCTTTCAAGCGATCGGGCTGTCGATAAATTGATGTAATTGATCCAGGCTATTACCAGAATAAATATGGCAATTACTGATAAAAAGAACACAATTTCACTATCACCCTGACCGTCAGGATCAGCTTCAGCTTCCAGGTTGGAATGTAAATGGATTTCAGTAATCGGTTGCAAGGAGAATTCCTCTTTTATGCCTATTTCTCTATTGGCATCTCCTCTTTCCTGTTCAAAAAGTTTAGCAAATTTGGCATTCACCTCTGTGAAATCTGTGTCATTCTCCAAGAGGATATATGTGTAAAAGCTCGACCAATCCCATGAATCTTCCGAAGCGATATAGCCATTGGACTCAGTACTGTGATTATTGAGTGTTTCAAATGAAATCAGCATGTCAAATTGCAGGTGTGAATTTACAGGTACATCCTCAATAACAGCCTTGATCTCACCATTCAACCAGGTATTGTAGGATAGTCTTTCACCGACTACATTGGTTTTTTCAAAGTATTTCAGTGCCATGCTTTCAGTAATAACCAACTGATTAGGTCCTTTAAGTGCCTCACTAGTATTTCCGTGCAAGACTGGGAAATCGAATACCAAGAAGAAAGAATTGTCTGTGTAAAAAACACCGTTTTCTCTGTATTTAATAATGTTATGAGTTACTACGCCAAACTCCGGGTATAATCGGGTAAACTCCTTTACTTCCGGAATGTATTCTTTCATAAATGATCCTGCCCTGGGAACCGACGTTGCACTATTGGTTTTCAGATCACCTTCCTGAAACACCTTGTAATTAATCCGATACAGGTTTTCGTAATTAGTGTGGAAAACATCATAATTTTTTTCGTAAGATGTGTATTGCAAAATAAATAGAGATGCTGCTATTCCAAGTGCAAGTCCGAAAATGTTTAAAGCGGAATAGAGTCTGTTCTTTCGGATAACTCGTATGGCAATTTTGATGTAATTACTGATTATCATGAGTGCGGTGGTTTACTAGTGATTTTCCTGCCTGGCATGCCGGATACTAAAGGTAATCATTTTCTAACTGAGATGCATTGATGATCTTTTAAGAGTTGAATTGTAATTCAAGCCCAGATCAAGGATTATGTGTGAACGCAAAAATAATAGCCAGTGATAGAAATCAGGTGGTTATCTAATAAGGGTAAGTTTTTCTGATAAAAGAAAACCAATGCAAAGCTTAAAATCTTTACTTTTATAGAGTAAAGAACTAAGAAATGAATGCAGCTGTAAAATATCAGATGATTTCTAAAATCATCAATAGTAAAGACGATGCTTTATTAAATCAAATCAGAGAACTCTTAGGTATCGAAGAAGTTGATTTTTGGGATGAGTTGGGTGTCGAAGATCAGAGAGCTATTGATGAAGGCTTAAATCAACTCAATAATAATGATTCAGTTTCTCACCACAAAGTGATTAACGAACTGGTAACTACAACATTAAAAATTGAACCTTTTTTTGATGTCTTCTTTCACTGTGTG
>JBCBHL010000267.1:0-10346 GCA_038525605.1 Bacteroidota bacterium | reverse complement strand
ATACCAAGTAGGGATCTCAGAAATTATTGATTCCGTATAACCGACAAAAACCTGGTTGTTTATAATCATCGGTGCAGGTGTGATTGGAAATTCAGGAATTGATTTTTGAGTCCACGAGTCATTGACAGGATTGTATTCCCATAAGCTTAGCTCGTCCCTGAATCCCATGAAACCTCGACCATCTATGGTAAAACGGAAATAACTATTGGCCGCATTCCCTGCTTCGGCCAGGGCCAGAGGTAAAGCATTGAGTTCAGTCCAACGGTCATTCGTTGGATCGTAAGACCATGATCGTTGACTATTGCCATAAAATCCCACGATTCCGGTAGCTTCAAGACTTAAACTGTAAAGCGTATTGCCTTGCAATTCCTTTCCTGGAAAATCTGCCTTTCTGACGAGTGTATTGCCATTTGGATTTAACTCAAAAAACTGATCACCCATGACAATGTATCCACGATTGCCTATTTGAAATGCAGTAGAAAATGATTGGTTTGCTGTTTCTGAGATCACAAATCTCTCAATAGATTCCGGAGTACCGTCGAATGTGAAACTAAATGCGCTGCTGCTCATCTCAGTATCATTAATTACATAAGCAGTGCCATTTAGGACGATAGAAGTTGCGTTACTTCTGATGTCAACATTACTTACTCCTATCGGGAGCCAGGCAGATTTTAATGTAAACTGATCGGGAGAATTGACACGTGACCTTGCAGTTTCTACAGTAATGTTAACAGGCTCACTGGTTTCTAATAAGGGTACTTTTACATACAGTTTTACGGAGGTAGCAGAGTCTACAGTGGTGGAAATACTTCCAAATTTTACGAGATTGCCTTTCTTTGATAAGGCAAAATTTCTACCTGTGATTTCTACTGTGGCCCCAGCTTCAGCACTCGTAGGGCTAATTCCGGTAATATCAGGTGCCGGGCTTCCCAAACTGATAAAGAAACGTTCCGTTCCATAGATGACTAATCCGTCGACAATAGCATACGGTCGTACATAATATTCAGTTTCCGAAGAAAGCCCCGACGTTACCAGGCGGCTAAAGGTACCGGCAGTGAGCACCTTTCCAACTTCAAAGGATTCATCGCTTTCTAAAGTCGGTACTATATTGTTTCCATAAACAAATCCATAGGAGCTGGTAGTTTGTCCACCCGTTGTGGTGACTGTAGCTCTAAGAGCTGCACCATTTGTTGAAACAGTTACATCCTCCATGATCATAAATGGAAAATCCTGTGTATCTAGTTCTGCATCGCTACATCGTGAGAAGAAATGTAAGATTAAAATGATAAAGATTGATAGTTTTATGAAGTTTTGCATGATCAGAAGGAGTAAGTGATGAGTAAATCGAATTGATTTTTGCTGAGTTGGTTGCTATCCCACCAATGTTTGTTGAAGCGGAGCTCACCACCAATAATGCTTTTGGGACCGTAGTTATACAGGACACCTGCGCCAAAGGAAAACCCCAGCATGGTGTCATTTAATACAGTTTGATTTGTCAACTCATCTACAATTATTCTAGTGGATGACCTTCTGGTTTCAAATAGTCTAGTAGAATTCTCAAAATGATACCTGAAGTTAAACCCACCATTTATAAATGGCCTCCAGTTTTTTGCAGGCTTCACATATCTGATTAGTAAAGGAATGGAAAACGAAGTGCTATTGACAATTGCTTCCTGAGTACTGTTTGCTCCTTCAGTTGTTCCTTTCAAGCCGATTTTAGTGATGTTTATTCCTGTATGAACGTTGAAATCTGTTTTCTCAATCGGGATATCAGTAAACAATCCAATGTTGAATGTACCGGAGGCGCTAAAATTAAGATCCGGATTAAAACCACTGGATGGGTTATTGGGAACAGAAACCGAAACATAACTTACGCCAGCACTTACACCATATCTGATATAAGGAAAGCGGCTGTTGTCATTTTCATTATATTTTTTGATGATCTTAATCAGAGATAGCCTGTCGTATTTTACAAAGTTTAGCTGTTCCTCGATCCAGGAGATGCGATCCGTTACCTCGATGATCTGCTGCTTGTACTGGTCATTCGCCTTGTTCAGTTTGAAGAATTCTGTGCTGTCCTTTTCGAGATAAAATGTACCCGTTTTGCCAATGGCATAATAGTAAAGCGTCAATTTACCAGTAGTAAGTCGTTCCAGAAATACCTTTCTTGGTTTTCCGTTTTCTTCGATTTCTTTCGATACATAAATTGTACCGTCCTTGAAACCGTACTGGGTGATATCATTGGGCGTGTATTTTTTTAGTTGTCCGCTGATATTTTCATAAACAAACCGGGCATTGTCCTCAGGTTTCTTTTTGATCAGATAATAACTGATAACGAGGGAGGTGTCCGTAGCAACATAGCCACTTCTTTGTGCCTGACTGTTGGTGGTTATTATCACAATGAACGTCATTGCCAGTAGCAGTTTCAATGGTTTACGCATTTTCAAACAAAGGATTAAATGATAATGATTGATGCCAAAGGTAAACAGAACTGTGGGTAATTCATGCTATACTTTACTTTTTACAATTACTTCCGTGCTAAAAATACATTATTCATAAGACTGTGATTGAAGGGAAAGCCACCGTTTCACAATTCTTTTGATTGTGTTCTTTTCTGTTGCAGCCTTCAGATAACTAGTAGAAATCTGATAAAATATTGAATTATTGAAACAAAAAACATAATTATTCGATGCTAAAACGTGAAATTGAATTTTTGGTTTAGTTTTTGATAACAATTTTTCTATGATTCTTAAATCAATCAATGCCAACGATCGACAATAAAGGAAAGGTTATTTGATTGCAGAATATAGTATACAATCTAAACTTTGAGAAATGAGAAAAATTATACTTTCACTATTCGTCGCTGTTATTTGTTTTTCCTGTGCGGAGGATGATGAATCTGTCAGCGGTGATACCAGATTTTATGTTCCGCAGCTTACATTTGAAAGAAGAAACCTGATTGTCGAGTTAAACTTTATTGATCCAAGACCATTTACATCATACTTAGGAGGGCCTCCATCAACTTCGGACGTTATAGACGTTTATCTGTCCACAGACAATGAAAACTTCACCATTTTGAAAAATGTCGATTTAAGCATCACCAGACTGACGGTCGGTGGTTTTTCGTCAGGCATGCAACTATTAAAATCAATCAATTATTCTAGTAAATCCTCATGAAACACATTTGTTATTCATTAATTATCTGTTCGCTTTTATGGGCTTGCGGCGAAGAAGAAGACTTACTTACTTCAGGAGAATTCTGGATGCCAACGCTAACCATCGAAACAGGAGAGTCTGAACTGCTTATCAGGTTACTGGATTACAGAAAATACCTGTCTTCCGCCGAGGCGGGTCTTGATCCAAGGTCTTATCGAATAATGACTTCTACTGACAATCGCAATTTTACAGAAATTGATCAGGTGGATGCCAGTCATTTTGAAAACAACTCAGTCTATGAAAGCAGTATTGATAACCCGGAGGAGGGACTTGATTACTATGTGAGAATAGAGGCTATTCACAGCAGCGAAGTAAAGCAGCGATCGGAGGTAGCCAGTGCAAAATATGAAAGGGTACCGCTCAGTCAGCTATTGTTTCCTGATCTAAGCTCCGAGCTACAATATAGCAGCATTTCCTATTCGAAAAACTTCTTTTCATTTGTCACTTTCAATCCTGAGACCAGAAGAAACCGGTTGAACGTATACAATGCAATTACGGATGAAAATATCGGCAGGATCGAAAATCCCTTTTCTAACTTCCTGCTATGGTCTTACCAATCAGATCGTTTGATTTACCAGCTGGCGGATGAACAAGGCGGAAGTTCTGATTTTAAAATCATGATGTATGATGCTCCAAGCAACAGCGAGCGAGTCATCTCTGAGTCATTGGGTTTTTCTGTTTCGTCAGAGTTTTCCAGAGATGATCGATTTTACTATCATATGTTGATTGATAATAACCTGTTCGGACTTGGAGGCAGGACCTTATGGCAATATGATATTGCCAATGATTCCTGGTCTGAAAAATGGAAATTTGAGTTCACTGAAGTCTATGAAAACCAGTCTGTCAGCTCCTTTAGTAATGATGCAGTGGATTATTATTTTAGAGGTACTTCCAGCGTAACAAACAGAGATGCGTTTTACCGGAAAGATATGGAAAGGGATGAGACGCACTTTGTAACGGCATTCTCCGGAAGTTTTTTCTGGCCAAAAATATCACCAGATAATCGCAAGATCGCTTTTGTAAGTGATAAAACAGGAAGGTTTGAAGTGTGGACTTACGACCTTTTCACGCATGAGTTTAAACAAATTACTAATTCATCGCGATATGATGAATTGTTTAGCAGTATTACTCATTTTTCATGGATCAGTGATGAGGAAATCGTTGCTGTAATCAGTGAGAACAGCCTCCATCAAAAGGAAGACAGGTTAATTATCACTGCCAGAGTTCCTAACTGATCATTGCAGAAAATTGAGATATCAAACCAGAAACTAAACCTTATGAAGAAACTACTATTAGCTTGTCTGACATTAACTGCTGTTTTCGCCTGCTCAGAGCGTGACGAAGATGTTGCAAGACCGGAAGAGGTACAAATCGAATATTGGGTACCAGATGTATTTGCTGCCGCTGGAGACACTGAGGTAACGCTTGATTTTGGATTTCCCGGCACCACTGCCACAGGCAATGAGACTTTACTGGACCCAGATTTTTTCAGAGTTGTTGTACTTAACGGTAATAGTCAGGTGCTGCTTAGCCTCAACGTACCTGTGGACTCCACAAAAGTTAGAATCGGAGAGCTTAATAATGGAGTTTCTTATCAGTTCAAGGTAGAGGCCATTGTGGATGATCAGGTGATCAGAGAGTCTAATCTTGTTGTGGCTATACCACTGGCAATCGCAGTACCCAAGATAGGATTTGAAAGTCCCGAACCAGATGCTGTCATTAATTCTATTTCGAACGATAAGTCTTTCTTTACTTACACTGTTGGTAATCAACTCAAGCTTTTTGAAGTTTCGACTCAGGAAATAACGAATATTAGTGAATCCGGTGAAAGCGGTTTTTTTACTGTTGACTGGCTAAACAAGAGCAATAAATTTGTCTATAGATATACGGATTTAGCTGAGGTAAAAAGGAGAACGTCAGTGTTTTTGTATGACGTTGATAGCCAGCAGGAGACAGTCATGCTTAGTCCATTTGAAGAAAATGGTTTTGGTAATTTAGGCATCACAGTGGATGATGCGGCATATTACTATGTGCTTTTCGAAACTACTGGCAATCTAACGACCAGAACTGTCTGGTCTTACAATTTCAACGAATCCGAGCCTAAGGAAGGAGGGGAGTATCGTGCTTCGGACTTTGTCGATAGCAGGAGGATTTCCTCTTTGTCAAACGACGGTGAAAATTTTCTGCTGTACGGTTACTTTAGAGAGAGAGGAGAGGACGGCTTTTATCGATACAATCACGTGACTGGCCAATCGACGTTTATCAGCAATTTCCGGGAGGTATATCACGGGCCCAGAATAGCTTCTGATAACGAGCGATTTGCTTTTACTTCCAATGTCACAGATAAGGAGGAATTGTGGATCTATCACATCGACAGTGATGAATATGTACTCGCTTCGAATACATCAGGAGAAGCTTTTCTTGATACTCCTCATTTTTTAGACTTCCGATGGATCAATAATAACGAGTTGAGCATTATCCTTTACAATAAAGATGATAGCAGCGTACCCAATAAGAGCTTAATCATTAGTATCAACTAATCATGTTTGAATTTTTAATCATTCCAATCAGAGCACCCAAATTTTGGGTGCTTTGTTTTTTTGCATGATCATTGAAGTAGGTATATCAAAATATCCTGGCTGTTTTACATACCAATAAACTAAGTAGCAGGTATACTCTATGACAAGAATAGCACGGAGTTCTTTTTGTAGAACTACGATCGTCGAATCAACTCAATTCGCTTCGAAACTGAATAAATCGTAGAATGCCTCAAAGCTATTTGAAAAAAATAAGCCTGGTTTCTGAAAAAATTGTTAATGAATCAGGAAGCCTGATAGCCTAATATATTTGCAGAATTGCTGTCGCTAAATACGAAATCTACTGCGTATCTTTGTGATAGTTCATCTCCGAGCTTTTTGACTTTAGCGCCATTGCCTTTGAATTCATAATTCCAGATTACCTGAGTATTGATGCCCGTATATTTCAAGTCTTCCAGAGTTTCTATTACGCCTGCTATACATTTGCAAGAAGCGTCGTCTACATATTCAAGATCAAAGTTTAGCGTCAGGTTTTTACTTTCCTCGTCGAATAGCTTAATCATCTCTACAAGGGGAAGAAAAAATATATCAGCATCGAAGGGAGTCGATTTCCCCGAAATGTGAATCATACCAGTATCAAAGTCAACGCTCACGTATGGCGTGCTTTCAGCTGATGTTACTTTCATGATGTACCGTTAGTTTGGTGAAGTATATTTACTCTGTAATTTGAGACTTTTTTTAGAATTCTATAGATTATTTCACAACTTTATTTAAAAATTACTGAATATTTTGCTGTTTTTCGCCCAAAAACTGAAGTTTTCATATTTTTAAAGACTTAATAGCTTATTTGAGCGTGCAAGTAAGTTGTTGGCAAACATTAGTCGCAGGGATAATCTTCGTTGATTTCTTTTCCGTTTTCGCGCCAACAGTCATTATTGACAGAGCAATAACAAACTTGCAGTTGAGCGTTGAGAGACAGTATATCTTTCATGCTAAAGTCCTCAGGGTCAAATGAAAGACTAAATACGGGTTGTATCTCCCCTGGTTTTAGTACTCGCTCCGATTTGGAGATCTTGAAGTTTAGAATGCTTTTATTTGAAAAAACGCCGGAATCAAGGTCGTTGAGAAAAGCTTCGTAAGAATTGTATGTCTTGCCATCGAACAAAAGTTCCAGGTTCTTTACGATCGCTGGTCCTACTCCTTTATTCTCAAGACTACAATTAATGACATTCTTTTTCAGAACTGAATTGAACTCGTAATTTGTTATGGCTTTTACATAGGGCCAGACAGATGCTTTCTGTTGCTGGTCCATGATTTTCTGCTGATTTCGCATAATGTTGGCTTGTATGATACCAGTTCCTAATGCTGCAAAACTGATGGCAATTGCACCCAACGAAACGAGATCGGACCTGCTAAAGCCTGTTCGCTTTCTTTTCTTTTTTAGCTGCTTTTCTCCCATATCTACATTTTAATTGCTTCGGTTTTTATACACAGATCAATCTTATGAAATTAATTCATCCGTGATTCAATTTATCAACCCAAAAGTTACCATGCCAAATGATTGATAATTATTTTCAGATATCGCTGACATGATCTGATTATTTTGAAGAATCTTTTCAGTTCATTATCTTTATCGCTACCAACGAAAACAACTATGAAAACCGTAACAAAGATTAGACTACACAGTACTGCTATTTTTATCCTTCTTTTGACTCCCTTTTTACAGAGTTGCTTTTTACAAGAACCAACAGAAATTGAAGATACATTCTACACCCTGCAGGTAAGTAATGTCGAATCCAAACAGTTTGTTCTGATTTATCAAAACAAAGGCGAAACTGAAGTAATTAGAGAGCGCTTTTTTGGTAATACCCAGGATCTCAACCTACATGGTACAAAGCTGGACGGCGATCAGGGGCTTTTGATCGATCTGAAAATGTTAACTAAAAGGTATGAAGTTCTTAGAATCGAGGCAGTAGTGGATGGTCAGACAAAGGTATTTGACATTGATGTAGAAAGAGACCTAGTCATACCTGATGAATCTGATTTCACTTTAACTGAGCCTTTTATGTTCTCAGGCCCATCAAAGGGTTATGTATATCGTATTATCGTGACAGATGAATTCCTGAATCAATAGGATTTTGATATTGGTACTTTTAATAAAAAGGCTACACAGCTTGTAGAAGCTACCAACTGTGTAGCCTTTTTACATCATTCGCTTCTTAAAATATTAGCAGGATTTACATTGATCGCTTTTAATACCTGACCTGTTACGGTGGCAATCAAAGTAATTGTTATAACACTAACAGCAACGATCAAAGGAATCACTGAGACTCCCTTGGGATCAGGAAAAACCGCGCCAATTAACTGCGACATGCCCCAATAGCCCAGTGGCGCACCTAAAAGAAACGCTATCATTAAAACCCAGGTATATTGCTTTCCGGCAATTTTCGCGATGCTTTTTGGGTCGGCACCCAGTACTTTTCTGATACTAAACTCCCGGAGTTTCTTTTGAATATTAAAGGAAAGCAGACCGTATAATCCCAGACAGGCCAGTATAATCGCAATGGTTGAAACCATGATCGTCAGTATAATGTTTGTTCTGTTTTCACTATAAAAATCATTGAAAGTATCTTCCTGAAATACTACATCAAATGGATCGTTTGGTGCTATCCCAGCCCAGATTTCTCTGGTTTTTCGTTCCAATTGATATATTTTGTCCTTGTCGCAACTCATGGAAATGTATTTGGGAGTATTGTTTTTGAGACCAGTGATAATAACCGGCTGAATGCTATTGTAAAAGCTGAAATAATGAAAGTCACCAACTACCCCAACGATCTTGTAGCGGGTACTGTCCAGCACAAATGTTTTGTTTATCGGATCATCCTGCCACTCCATTTGTTCCAGAAATGTTTCGTTTACTACTACTGAACTTTGCTGATCACTGGTCTGATCGGTGAGCGATCTTCCTTTTAACAAACGAAGTTGCATGGTTTCGACAAAGTTCTCCGAGCTTCCAAATACTCTTGCTGAGATTTTCTTGTTTTCATACTCTATCGATTTTAAAGGAATTCCTCTACCAATCAGGTTGGTTGCTGTGGTATAATGCTTAAGTTCGGGTAGTGAAATTATCTCTTTTTCCAACATATCGAGTTGCTCCTGACTGTAGACGTAAAATGAAAAGATTCCCTTCGGGTTATAACCCCAATCTTTTTCCGCTAAGTGAATGCTTTGGTCGGTCAGTGAAAAACAACCTACAATCGTGAGTGTCGCCAGAAAGAACTGCACACCAAGCATCGCTCTGGAGAAAAAGTTACCGGAACCGAATTTTTGATTTCCTTTGAATATGGCGATGGCTTCAAAACGTGAAATGTAAAAAGCCGGATAAGAACCTGAGATAATACCAATAACCAGCAACAACGACAGCAGGAAAATGACCAGCGATTCAGGTTCGTATGATCTGAATTTCAAATCCATCTGAGGAATCATGTGATCGAAGGCCGGGATCATCAGAAAATAGGCCAGGACTGCGCCGATAGCAAGTGCAAAGAAACATTGTAAGATATTTTCAACGAGGAATTGCTGGATGATCTGTTTTTTAATGCCACCCATTACTTTTCTAAGGGCGATTTCCTTTAGTCTTTTGGTTGATGAAGCCACGCTGATATTCATGAAGTTGAAGCAGGCCATACCTAGCAGTAGTAAAGCCATGATCGATAAAGCGAGCCTTCCGGCAGGATGTCCACCCAAACTTACACTACTCAGCATTTTGTGGCTTTCAGTAGACATGTCATAAAGCCCTATCGGGTTGATCTTTTCCATTTTCCAGTCGGCATTACTGCCCAGTTGTAAATCAATATACTTAGAAAACGATCCCGAAATATCAGATAGGTTTTTACCTGCTTTTAGCTGCACAAAGGTAGCGTCGGCACGGTGAGACCAGTTGTACTTTTCTTCAAGGTAGATGGATTCAAAGTTGTCGAATGGAATGTAGATCTGGCCCGTTAGGCTTGAGTTGTAAGGCTGCTTTTCCATGACAGCACCTACCGTAAAACGCTGAATTTTTCCATTGGTAAACTTGAATGAAAGCTCCTGACCTATAGGCTCATTGTACTCAAAATACTTGGTGGCCATTTCATCGCTGATCATGATCTGATTTCTTGATTTGAGCGCATCACGGTTTCCTTTGGAGATGGCGAAACTAAAGATATCCATGAAATCCTCGTCTACAAAAGTGATCGTCTCTTCAAATACATTGACTCCTCTCTTGACGCTAGCAGTACGGTATTCATAGCGGGTAAACGCCTCAATAGCAGGATTGTCTGCTTTGATCTGAGGGCCCAACAGGAGAGGGGAACCACACCATAAGTTGTCATCCCCCTCCATTGATAGATAGCTGGATAATAGATAGGTTTGTTGACCATTTTGATGGAACTTGTCCATATTCAACTGCATATCTGCAAATATGTAAATTGTAATTGCGAAGCTGATGGCTATCGAGAGGCCAAAAATATTGATCATAGAAGAAACCATGTTTCTTTTGATATTTCTAAATCCTAGTTTCAGGTAGTTTTTAAATAGTATTGCTTTATTCAT
>JBCBHL010000266.1:0-10372 GCA_038525605.1 Bacteroidota bacterium | reverse complement strand
AATCTGTATCAGAGAACTTTGTTCTAACTCTGAAAAAATAAGTACGGGACTCACTTAATTCTTCAACTACAGTTTCACTGACATCAGCTGATACGGTAATCGTATTTAGGATAGCAGAGAAGTCCTGACTTTCAGAAACCTGCACTTCATATCCTGCTTCTGAGTTTGAATTGTCCCGCCAACTTAAAGCAACTGATGTAGCCGATCGTTTACTGGCCGAAAAATTTAACGGTATCTTACTACATTCCGGTGTCGTAGAAGTAAGACTGATAAATGCCTCCTTACGAGTGTTTCGGTTATTTAATCCGGCAAAACTGCCATCTTCTTTCCAAAGTACCGCTCTATCAATTGCAAAACCGTTGGAGCGACCTGATATCTGCATCGTGTAGAGGCCAGGGCTGTCAAATCGAACGTAGACAAAATGTCCTTCATTATCGCTGGTACCTCCTTCATACCACCAGCCTTCCAGCTGATTCATGAATACTTTTAAAAATCCATTATTTCTTACATTTGATCCTTCCGGAACTTTATAAGTGGCATCAGGGTATGTTGATTTCAAAACAGGATCATCTGGATCGGGGTTTTCCGGATTTACTCCTTGATCATTTGGGATAGCAACAGAATTCGAGGCAGCCTTATATCCATAAAAAGCATCTGCATCGGGAAATTTCACCCAGGCGTCATTGTGTTCTGTGCCCGGTACATTCATCAATCCAATGGCACTCGCATAGACAAACCGATAAACACCTGGACTAGTAATATTCACACTGTATTCAATCAAAGAATTACCTCCATCCTGAAAAAAATCTGATCCGTTATAGAATAAATAACCATCACCATTGAACTCATCATCAAAAGAATCACCGTTGTTCTTCAACAGGTTTGAAGATTTAAATTGCCAATCGCCCAGGTTATTTCGATTCGGTATATCTTCAAATTCTATGATGACTATATCTACATCCGTACCATTCCCATCATCGACCTGTGCCTGTGAAAATGTATACAAATCTGTACATCCTGAAAGATCTTGCGCGAATGATGCCGATGAAAGGATAAAAAGCAGCAAAGAAATCAGTGCTGGTCCCAATATAATATTTCTACAGATTAAGTCCATTTATGTAATAAAATTATCAAACGCAATTAAGCGCCTTATGGTGAAAAATCAATCTTTGTTAATTTTGTTAGACACAAAAATTAAAGATTCATTTATAAATAACTTTTTAAGTTGTGAGTACTTTTAAATACAGATGAACAAACACCATTAAAAGCCCTTTTAAAAAAAACCTTAATTCACTCAACTACCCATCTGCTCAAGAATTGCCAGCCCAACCTGAATTTTATGCTTGGGCAGTGAAGAACCAAAATGCGAGATATAAGCATCCAAATCATCCTGTGACCCTAAAGATTCTCTTGCCGATTTCACCCGCTCAAGTTCTTCCGTTGTAACAAATTGCATCAAATCTATCGCCTCACCATTCTTGTAAAGCTGCGTCAGATGTGCATACACCGAAGCTGTGGCCAGCTCTGTCTGTGCAGCTATTTCTTTTACGGTAAGCCCTCTGACGAACAAGTCTTTTGTCACATTGATAGGGTCGGCGTCACGCTCTTCCATCTCTCTTTTAAAATCCATGATTTCATCAGTGAAGTAACGGCCATACTTTTCCATCTTATGCTCTCCTACCCCATTGATTTTAAGAAAATCATCATCGTTAAGAGGTCTGGCCTGCTCAATGGCTTTCAGCGTAGCATCACTAAAAACGAGATATGCCGGAATCTTTTCTTTGCGTGCCACTCTGTGTCTCAGTTTCTTTAATCTATCATATAGATTAGTATCACTTACTGTCGTAGTAGTCTTTTTCTCCTTGGTCACAGGCCTGATATCAGACGCGTGAGTCGGTTTAGTCAATCGCACTCCTGAATCTTCGAAAAGCACCTTTTGACTTAGTTCAGTCAACTTAAGGGCATTGCCCTCACTAAAGGCTATTTCAATAAAACCCTGATTAATCAGCTGAATGATATAATGTTGCCAGTCTTTGTAGCTAATGTCTTTCCCAATACCAAATGTTTTGATGGTATGATAACCTTTTTCTTTGATCACTGCATTTTGCGAACCACGCATCACGTCACCTACTATAGTAATCGGTTCGGACTGATTCAGCCTGACAATCGTAGACAATACTTTTTGAGCAATTTCACTACCATCAATGAATTTAGGTGGATTGCGACATACATCGCAATTGCCACAGTCTTTTTCCAGCAATTCCCCAAAATAACTCAACAACACTTTTCGTCTGCAGGATGTAGCATCTGCAAACTGCTTCATTCGTTCTAGCTTGGCAAGCTGTACTTCTTCATTTGATGCACCATTGGCAAATTTTCTAAGTTGTAAAACATCCGCATAGGTGTGAAACAATAACGCATGAGAAGGCAGACCATCTCTTCCAGCCCGGCCAATCTCCTGATAGTAGCCCTCTATGTTTTTGGGTAAATTATGATGAATGACCCATCGAACGTTGGACTTATCAATCCCCATTCCGAAGGCCACAGTTGCGCTTACTATTTCCAGTCTGTCATAAACAAAGTCTTCCTGCACCTTGCTACGCTGATCCGAAGATAATCCCGCATGGTAAGCTTCTACTTTAATGCCCGCCTCTCTTAACTTTTGCGCCACTTCCTCAGTGCCCTTTCTACTGAGGCAATAGATAATACCTGACTCACCTTTTTTCTTTTTCACAAACTCAATGATCTGTGTGATTCGCTTATCAGCAGGTCGTACTTCCAGCGAAATATTTTTCCTGTCAAAGGATGTGAGAGACTGGTGAGCATCGGTAATTTTGAGCTGTTCCAGGATATCCTGCCGTGTAGTTTTATCCGCTGTTGCTGTCAATGCGATCATCGGTATTGTAGGCAGCTTCTCCTTTAAAAAACCCAATTGCTGATAGGATGGTCTGAAATCATGTCCCCAGGACGAAATACAATGGGCTTCATCCACAGCGATGCAACTGATGTATTTCGCATCTACTATGTTACTGAGCTGCCCCAAACTTTCCGGTGCTACATACAACAGCTTAGTTTTTGCCGAAACAACGGAATTGATAATTCGCATCTGCTCCTGCTCTGTTTGGCTGCTGTTAAAATAATTTGCTTCTATTCCATTGGCCTTCAGGCCATCTACCTGGTCTTTCATTAGTGCAATCAATGGAGAAATTACTAAAGTTGTCTTTGGAAAAAGTGTTGCTGGTAGTTGAAAACACATAGACTTCCCACCTCCGGTAGGCATAATGACCAGGTTGTCCTTACCTCCGAGCAAAGAAGTTATTATTTCTTCCTGCTGCGGCCGGAATGCTTCATATCCAAAATATTTCTTGAGAGCCGAATAGAGTTGTTCTTTACTTACTGCTGCCATGTTGTATAAAGTAGCCTGTTGATCAAAACTGCTTATTTGAGTCACTGATGTGCAAAACTGTTAACAGGCTTTTAAGATTTTATTTGATTTTAACTGGTTTAATTCTGTAGAGTGGTCGCAGAATACTAATCCTATTGCGCATTTTATCCTTTCCGACCATTTCGGATAGCAAGTTAAAGATCATTTATATCAGGAACAACAGATGAGTTGAAAGGTTGGCTACCATCTCCTGAATTATCTTAGTATCAGTCTCAATCGATCTGTTGTAGCGTCTTTGGTTCTATTAATCGCATTTGTTTATTAGGGTTATTATCAAATGATAATTTTTGAAGTTCGTCTGATTTTATTCTTTAATTATTGTTTTGGATTAGATGTCTGAAAATGGAACTTTTTACTAACTTAACTGGAAAATAATCGGATGTTATGAGCTTCTCTATTAATGATGATAACCTGCTGGTGAATTCAGATTCCTCGGTAATTGATCTGACAGAACAGACTAAAGTAAAGAATAATAAGACCTATGAACAGTCCGGTGGAAAGCTGGACACCTTGATTATTCACTTCACTGCCGGCAGAGATGCGGAGAGTTCAGCGAAGTTCTTAGCAGGAAAGGATGTACAAGCATCTGCTCATCTGGTGATTGGAAGAGATGGCACTGTTTATCAGTTGGTCCCATTCGATATAGTAGCATGGCACGCAGGCAGAAGCCAGTATGGTGGACGCACAGGATTCAATAAGTACTCCATTGGCATTGAACTGGATAATGCTGGAGCGCTGATGAAAACAGGCAATCAGTATCAGGCCTGGTTTGGTACTAAATATCCGGAATCGGACGTAATCAGGGCAACTCACAAAAACGAATCAGTACCCAGATACTGGCATACATATACTGAAAAGCAACTGGAAGTGTTAACGGAGATTTCGAAACTGATCGTAGAAAAGTATCCCATCAAAGATGTATTAGGTCATGACGACATTTCTCCTGGTAGAAAGACAGACCCTGGTCCCGCTTTCGACCTCATCAGATTTAAAAGATCCATACTGGGTCAGAACAGAGAAGCTGATGATGACTCTGTTTCAACAGCTACCACTCCTTCTGAAGGGACAGTGATTGCCAGTAAGCTAAATATCAGATCGGGAGCTAATTCAAGCTTCGAAAAAATTGCCAAACCTTTGATGAGGAACCAAAAGGTAAAGATTTTAAGCGAAGAAAATGGGTGGTATCAGGTGGAGACAACTATCAAAGGCTGGGTAAGTAAAGGTTTTATAGATACTGAACAATGAAAAGAATCCTGCTTTTATTACTGGTTGCAGTAGTTACTTTTTTGCTGATAGCCTTATACAAAAACCCTGAAATCCTCAATGATATCTGGCTTTGGCTGGTAGGGCTGGCAGGTACCATTATCAAGTTCGGAAGGGATTTCATTGATTATGTAGCTTCATTTTTCAAAGGCAAAGACAAGGAGGAAGATGATCAGCCAGCTGCTGACCCTTCGGTATCAGATGATCCATTCAAAGATTCAACAAAAAAAATAACACCAGTCCCTTCAGTTGATATCACTGTTGATTTATTGCGATATTCCGATGATGGCGAGACCACCATAGGTTTGCTGTATATTGATAAGAAATTCTATTGTTACACACTGGAAGATACACATCATGACATCAAAGTTCCTGGTGAAACAAGAATTCCGGCAGGAAACTATCAGTTGACAATGAGAAAGGAAGTAACACCGCTGACAGAAAAGTACAGGACCAGGTACCCAGAGTGGTTTACTTTTCATCTGGAATTACAGCATGTGCCTAACTTTAGCTCCATTTATATACATAATGGAGGCGATCATGGCGACACCGAAGGTTGTATTTTAGTATCTGACAGTCTGTCGGTGAGCGATACCAAAACTTTTTTAACAAATAGCAGAAATACCTTCAAGACGTTGTACAAATTTTTAAGTACACATCTGGAAAACAATAAAAAAATATTGATTAAAGTTCAGGATGAAAGTTGGGCTAATGAGCTGGCTTCCTGACCCTGAATAAATTAATGACGTTGATATGAAGAATCAAAAGATAGTAGTAGTAATCCTGATATTGGGTTATCTTATTCTGGTAGGTGCTTTAACCAGCTTAATTGCCTTTTTTAGAGATCCCGAACAGTTCTTTTTTAACCTTGCCGCAGCAATTATGCTGAGCTGGATTATTACCATCATCATTTTTTACATCTGGGCTATGTACTATTTCCATATCCATTTGGCAGTAGAAGATAAAGAGAATGAAGCTTTGTTAAATAATCCTGATACGGTCGTAGAACTGGGCGATAAACTTTTGAAAAACCCGCATCATGGTGAAACGATGGGATTACCGAAAGGCACCATTCGCGGCACTATTGCTTTGTCCCTGTTAATTGCAGGCTTGGCACTGTTGATAGCTTCCTTCGAAATGAATCAGACTTACAGTGCCAATGCACTGTTTGTAGATAATTTCGAATTTATCAAAACCGCATTTTTAATGGTGATTGCCTTTTACTTCGGTACAAAATCACTTTCTGCTATTTCCAATAGGAACAGTGGCATATACAGACCTGGTTCCACCAGTTTTTACAAAGCTGATGACAACCAGAACATAAATTATAGTGCCAGCAACGATTCGGTTGATAGTTTCACTGGTAGCAGAGTAGAGCCAACACATGCGACATCATCGGAAATTGCGGACCCTGCCCTTGTTACTGGCAAAAGTAACGCAACTGAATTAAAAAAGATGCTTAATAGCGATGGTTCTCACACGGAAACCTCCGATACAACAAATGGTAAAGATTTTGAAGATAAAGATGCTGTAGGCTGATGCGATACTTACTGATCATCACATGGATAGGATTACTAATTGCTGCTTCTTGTAACGAAAAAGAAGATGAGCGTTACCTGGTTGTTAGCAAGGTAAAAAGTGCTGCGAAACTGGCCACAACAGAAACGATCATCGATAAAGTGGTACTGGGGACACAGGAAAAGAAGTTACTGGGATTTATTAAACTCAACAAAGCTTATTTTGCTGCTAATACGCAGGCAACTATTCTATCAGGAATAGATTTGAATAAACTTACTGCTAAAGACATTGTCATCGACAAAAAAAGAATTGAAATCTCATTGCCTCACGTAGAAGTACTGAATTTCAGTTACCCCTTCTCTACCTATCAGATTGACAGTTCTGTCACGCGAAATGCATTTCTGAATAAGCTGGATGTGATGGATCACGAAAAGTTTTACATGCTTGCGGAGCTTGACATCCGTAACAATCTACAGTATACCGGAGTGAAGGAATCTACGGAGAATAATACCCGACTGCTACTGGAAGGAATATTGAAAAACCTGGGATACAGGGAGATTTACATCACTTTCAAAGAAGGAGAATTGATAACACCCATAGAACTTGAGGGCACAATAGAGAATTGATATGTTTAAATTTTGGTCTAACATAGGGTTAATTTTTCAGATTCTCATTGTCGTGGGCGCAGTGGTATTGCTGGCCTATTTCGATCCGTTTGGGATTTTTGGCTCCAAAAAGCAAAAACTGGAAAACACCCCCGTTGATGTCCGCAGTATCCGCGAAATTGGTGTTTTGATATCCGCTGAGTACTACGGTGAAGTATTGACTTCTCTGCAGGAAGCTTTAGTTGAGGAAATCAAGGAAAGTGCCGTCAATGACAGCAAGGAGTTTGAAGATTTGATAGCCACTTATCAGCAATCGATCGGTGACTTTTACGAAAGGAGAAGGTCAATCAGGTTGGGGTTGCTAAGGAGAGGCGATAAATTATATGATTTATTCTATCACGACAACCCGATCCTAACAGAACACCCATATTATCAGGTATTCATCAAAGTTCTGTTAGAACAAAACTTTATCGACAAGAATAGTGAAAGACAGTTTCTCAAATCGTTGATTAAAATGAAACAGACTAAAGTCGACGAATTGATTGAGGATATCGGCAATGTTCCTGTTTCCGATTTTTTGGTTCGAACTGACGAAGAACTTGAAATCTTCACAGCAGATAAGAAGCAAAGGAAGAGCCAAATCGTGGTGCTGGGTCGTGGCTCAGTAAAAGCCGGAATTGACTTTGGGCAATTTACTGAACAGAATTTCAAATACAACGCTAATACTAAAACAATACATCTGGTAGGTATCAAACCGCAGATTCTCACCAGCGATATCAATCCTTGGTTTATCCCGGAAAAGCAAATCAAGGGCTTTGAAATTGTGGTGATGACAAAAAAGGCCAGTAAGCCTCAGTACATGCTAAAGGTAAAACAGCGTGCCTTGAAAAAACTTCGACAGAAAGCCATTCAGGCCAATATCGTGGAACATGCCAAGAAAAATGCAGAAAGAAATCTGCAAAGTTTCTTCTCTCTGCTAATGCCTGATGGCGTTGATGAGGTGGTCATCCACGATGATTTCCTGAGTTATTTTGACCAGTCATTTGTGACTGATAGCATTACCGTTGATGTCATGAGAAGCATTGACTCTCTTTTCGTGAATCGATATAAATCTGACAGCATTGATGTAGTGGGACTGAGAGATGACCTGAGAAGAAGAAAGATATATCTCAGAAATGGTAATGCCTATCCTATCAACCGATATAGTGCCAGACTTGCTATGGTGGAAGATGAAATTATCTCTGAGGGGGATTTCAACTGGCTTGCATCTGAGAAAGCTAAAATCGATGAGTCTATTACATTTTTGAATGACAGCACTAAGGAAATATCTGAAATTCGATACTTACCCAACAGGCTTGATTCTATATGGAATTTCCCTGATAAATCGACCATAGAAGCGTATAGTGAAGAAGTTGATAAATTGTACTTTGAGAAATTTAAATGGTATGAGGTGATTTCCGGCGATGAAGACTACCTGGCCAATGAAAAGAAAAAAGAAGTCGCCTTGCAACGGATGATCTTCTTGAAAATGATGACAGCAAGGCTGATCAATTTTGAAAATCTCTCCGCCGATCTGAAAGAAAACACCATCAACGTGGTGAAAGATGGTGTAACATACACTTTAGACACCACCAGGTCTCAGACTGTTTCTTTGGATGAAGGAGGACATGAAATCCGGTATCAGCCAGACCTGATAGAGGAACTTGGTGATCTCGAAGGCACCATAAAAGAACTCATAGCACCGGACTCTTCCATTATCGACATTGAAAAGCTCAACTATGCCAATGAAAAAATAGAGCTGCATTGGCAGCACGATCGTGAGAACGTAGAAGAGTTGATTCAAAAGATGAAACTGGACTGGCAACTGCAACTGACAGACAGCATTGTGAAGGTAGACAGATTTAGCAGCTGGTATGCATTTATGAGCGGCGATACCCTGAAAAAAGAACTGCTTGAGGCAATCCTGGAAGAGCGAAAAGCGATGAAAAGAGCTGAAACTTTACTCGACAAAGGGCTGGGCAAACTGAAACTTTCCAGCATCAAAGCGGCAAATTCCAACCTTGACAAGGCATGGTATTATCCCACCGAAGAGAAGCTGGAAGAATTTAAGAAAAAGGCTGATGAGAAATCCTATGGTTTTAATAAAGAAAAGAAGAAAATCAACTACGGAGAGGTGCTCATTCAACAGCATATTTTAGATAAGAAAAAGGAAACTTTCAGAAAGTGGATTTTCAATCTGATCGAAATGGATTTTGTCGTGGAGAAAGCTGATGGTGTTGTGGTTTCGAAAGAAGAAGGATTGGATTTCATTATTGTTAGATGAGGTACATTTAGCAGAAGTTAATCAGGCGAATAGAGTCACTTACAAACCAATTCCCTCTGATAATTGCAATCAAAACCAGCGGAATAAACATCAGCTATTACTAAATGAATAAGTTTATTTCATACCTGCTAAATATTACTTTTTTAATAGGTGTCTTCATTGGTTCAGTTTTTTACGCAGGTCCTACCCTTATCGCAATTGCCTTCAAAAACCCTATTGCAGGGATGAATCAAGGAAATTTGCAATACCTTAGTATTGATTATTTAAACAGCAGAAAGAGTAATTATATCGAACTAATCGTACAAGTTGACGAAATCCCGAGTAAATCAATATTTTTCACCAGGGAGTTTGAGCATAGAGGTCTACTAAATTTTCTGGTGGATGAGCAGATACTTCCTGTTCAAAATAGTTATGCAAAGCTCGATTCCATCCTTCCTTTTCAAATGTCATTTACACAGTTGCAGCAAGTAAACAAAGTTCATTACAATGTTGGAGAATTGGGAATAGATCAACTAAAAGCCGGAGATCATTTCATCATTGGGTCGATACCCGGATATGGTAAAAGGATATTTGCTTTCATTTCCGGTATTTTCGTGATGACCCTTGGAATTGGTTCGTCTGCTCTTGCTGTCTTATCACTTATTCAAAATTTTAGAACTTATCGGAAAACAGGAGATCTACCCAGTCTTCCAAACTCATTTGATTCAAAAGTAAATGGCATCAAGTTTCTGTTTGGTTTAAAATCAAAAGAAAATGAAGAACAATCAACTGATAATTAATGACATAAAACATTACATTTCAGTAGACTGGAAAAAAGTTATTTTCCGGTTTTGTAGATAAAACCGTTGTTATCATTAAATTTATTGAAAAGCGGAAATCGAAAAGCTTTAACAGAGTAGATACATTTTTTAATATTTTTTATCATGAAAAAGAAGATTAAACTAAACAAACTAACGCTCAAGAGTTTTGTAACTGAAGAACTACCGAAAGATGCTAATACCATCAAAGGAGGTTTTAACACTCAAAATTGTTTTACAGCGCAGGCACCTTGCGACACCAATTATCAGTGTTTCTTATCGAGAAGATCGGCTTGTGAGTCTCAAAACTTTGCCAGTATTTGTTGTCTGAACGATGAGTCTTTTATGAGTAATTGTTGCAATGACCCAGTTACTAATCCTCTTTAATTATAGATGCGCGCCAGCCTTCGGCTGGCGCGCA
>JBCBHL010000265.1:0-10379 GCA_038525605.1 Bacteroidota bacterium | reverse complement strand
TTTCCAATGAATCTTCAGCAGCATTGATGAAAGACTTTATGGTGGATGTGATGGAAAAAATCAGATCGAAAAACATAGAAAATCTGGTGCTTGACTTACGCGATAACAGCGGTGGATGGGATGCGATGGGAATAGAGCTGTATAAATTTCTATCCAATACAGACCAGCCCTTCGAATTTTACGGTGAAGGTTTTGCGGTTACCAATGATACTGCCTATCTGAAATATTCTGATTTAGGTGCAGCGGATATCGCCTCGTTAGATGAAGAACTGATTCCTCAGGAAGATGGTACTTTTTTGATTAACCCTGAATTTGATCAATCTATGAACGATTTAAGACCTTATCCGGAGAGGTTTAAAGGTAAACTATATATTTTGATCAACAGAGGGACCGGATCGGCAGCATCTGAGTTTGCTGCGATTGCCAAGAGCAATCAAATTGGTGTCATTGTAGGAGAGGAATCCGGTGGTGTTTATGAAGGGGTGAATGGTACCAGTTTTCTGCGGTTTGAACTACCCAATTCAAAAATGTACTTAAGAACTCCGCTGGTCAGCGGTACACTCGTGGTAAAGCCTGTTGCTGAAGCGGGAAGAGGAGTAATGCCAGATGTGCAGGTTCACTTTAGGACGGAGGACTTACTCATTAGAAACGACCGACAGTTAAAGCAGGTAAAGCAGCTGATCCGAGAGTCGGCAGAGTAGGAAATATATTACAGAGAGGCTGTCTTCTGTGCCTAGAGAACAATGCAGGAGGCAGCTTTGCTCAATAATTAAAACCAGTTTATCACTCTCGCTAAGTTTTTGATAAATCTCTAATCTACAAAAACTACTCTGAAATCTGGTAAACTAATTCCACGTTGGGATACTGCTTACGGTATCGCTCCATGATTGCTGCATCATATTTATTGCCAATTACTTTCAGAACTTTGAGATTGGGTACCTGGAGTAGAATTGGGACAGCTTTATTTAAGTCTAATTTATTGAATGACAAATCGACATATTGCAGCTTATTAAGATGCTTTAGGTAAAAAGAATCAGGTAAATGATGAATATCCAGATGATTGGCAGTGATCGATTTTAGTTCTTTCAGGTTACCGATGGACGCAGGCAATTTCCTAAAAGGTGGTTTTAGTTCCCGGTTTCGATACCATGATAGAGGCGGTAAAACTGTCCAGCGAGACTTTTCTGTGGTTAAAGAAATATTCAATTCCTCAACTTTTTCCAGTAATCCAATTTCAGAGGGGATGTCAGTGCTATTGAGTGAATCAAGAGAGATAGAAACTTTCTTTTGATCTTTTAACAACCAAAAGTACTGTACCAATTCATCAATAGTAATTTCTGCTACGCATCGGAAACCCAGGTAAGCATTTGGTTTTGTGTAGCGGACCGTCTTCAGCAAATCTCCATCAGAATTAAGGTTTTTGTGATTCATTCCTTTTGCAATACCTTCTTTAGCAACCATCTCCGATGCATTTGAAAACAAGTCGATGACTTTATTCTCCGGATGATCCAAAGATCTGCTACTGAGAAAATAAGAATCTCCACCTTTACTGATTATTTTCTGCTGCTTCTTTAGATTTTTGATGACCTTCTTTTCGTCACGTTCTGCAACAGCCTTCGCAATTCCTTCCCATTCTGATGCTGTCGGCAATCTGTATGTTACTTGGATGCCGTATCGCTCACTTATTACTTTCGACCTCCATTTACAATAATCCAAAGCCTGATGATAGGAGACATATACGATCGGTTGATAGCGATGGACAGGATCTCTAAACCAAAAGTTGTTGCTATCGGGCAGCAGTTGCTGATAAGCGTCTTCAGAAACCTCCAAACTGCGGAAGTGTAGGTATTCCAGCCAATGGATATTCAATATTTCTGTTTGATCAATCAAAACATCATTGATACTGGCCATATGGGGTAGTTTTATAACCACAGAACTGGATTGCTTGTCATTCATATCTTTTTCTTGACCAGCCAACTCTGTAGAAAGAACGGCGGTGAGAATCAATAGGGTCATTAGTATCTTCATCATATCAATATCTGAATTAAATCAAAGAAACTCAATAATGTACCTAAATCCGGTTTTGGTAGTAGAAGCCGCGCTGACTGGCTCGACACCACTTTCAGGAGAATAGACAAATCCTTCTTCTGCACACCATTCATAGGTGTCTTCCAATAGTTTGACGGGCTTTTTCAGGTAAAAGGAATCCCAGTCGGGTTCTATAAAGATATCTTGCATGAGATATCGACTGCCATTTTTAATGGATGGACTCAGTTGCTCCCATTCTTCTTTAGTGGGCAATCTAACTAATACATCCAGGTCGTAGTAGCTTTTAATTTGTTTGGTTTTCCACTTACAAAATGCCATTGCGTCTTCTTGCCTAATATTGACAACAGGATCAAACTGTCTTGCGATTGTTTCGTCATGAACTACATCATTAAAGAAAATAATTTCATCTTTGAGTTCCAGGTCATAGGCATATTCTCTCCATTCTACTTTGGCAACTTCTCTGTTTAAGATATTAATGCTGTTAACCAGCGACAAATTGAGCGCCTCCTCTTTAGAACATCTTTTGTAGGTAAGCAAAAGTTCTATTATTGACTTATCTAATGAGATCGTCATATTTTCATCTTCTTCGGAGGGTTCATCTCTCAATCTCAATTGATGTGTCAGCATTAGTTTTTTACCCGGTTTAAAAGATTTGATTGGTAGCAAATTAAAGTCCTGAGGCGTCTCAGGAGCTGCCATTTTCAAACGTTTTTGCTTAGATCGCAATTCCCAAACGCTTCTGACGAAAGATAAATTGTAGTTGGAGTTAGTTATAGAATAGCTAGCACTGGAAAGCGTATGACCTTTCTTAAAGCAGAGAAAGGTGACAGGAAAAGCATTCGCACCTGGGAATAGTTCTCCATCTGCCGGATTCTTGAAAGTAGTTTTGC
This sequence comes from Bacteroidota bacterium, assembly GCA_038525605.1. Classification (GTDB taxonomy): domain Bacteria; phylum Bacteroidota; class Bacteroidia; order Cytophagales; family Cyclobacteriaceae; genus JANSWY01. Next base: position 7,440 of record JBCBHL010000265.1, on the reverse strand, counting down.
TTTTACGCCAAAAGCCAATTAGGTCTTCTTCCTGATAGGATTGACTGTAGGCGTGGAAGGAAAGCAAAAACGCAATGGATAATAGACTGAATTTCATACGGTGTTAAATAAACTCTAATTAATGACTACTATCATTATATTTCTAACTTATTAACATAATTGTGTTTCAACAATAAGTGAATCAAGAGAGGTTTTAACGTCCTGTAATGAAATTGTCAGTCACATATAACTTCAACAAAGTCATTGAGTTCATCATCGAAACTTAGACACCTTTCTTGAATTAAGACCATTTTGTTATTGATAATTTTGTACGTTGCATTATAATGCGACCTACCACCACAGCACTGATTATGTTCGTATATCACTTTCTCATACTTACTAAAATGAAGAGATGTACCTTCAATATCGCTAACAACATACTTGTCTGAATTGGGTTGTCTTAGTATGTATATACTTGTTGTATTTGGACCAGCATAACTTCTTTCAAAAACAGCAAAATCCTGTACTCCGTCAAAGTTATAATCATCGATTGTAATACTATTGTAGGAGACATGCTCACAGTCTAATGGAATCACCTGGACCAATCTATCTGTAGATTTTTCAAATATCTTTACTGCAGTTACTTTACCCCATGAGGTTCCTCCTTCTTTACTGGATACAGTTTTAAAATAATGATCATCGGTCGATCCGTATTGAATAATTTCCTTATTCAAATATTTCTTATCGTACCCTCTACTAAGATCTACCTCTTTGCACAACAAGACTTGGTACTCTTTACAAGTTTTGAAATCTTGCCAGATTCCCAATGCACTATCAGCTTTAAAAGAAAAACCTTTAAAGTCCAATATTGCCCTTACTTTTTGATTCTTATCATTTTCCCGAAATCTCAATTTTCCATCGTCGAAAAACCCAGCTAACTTAATAGGATCGTCATACCGTTCGTATTTATAGTGAGCCGCGATATCTCCTGGTTGGGAACGATAACTAACTAAGGTAATTGGGAATGATCCTATGTAGCCAGAGTATTGTATTTGGGCATTCAGTTGAATACCGATAAGCAAAAAGGTGATTAAGGCTGATATTCTTAGCATGTTATTGATATTAATAAATTGAAACTTCCATAACCGAGACTATGGATAATTGATACATGCAAAATGTATATTGCAAATTTTTTCATAAACGTAAAAAACAGGCAGCCTACTTACGCTAAAAGCTTTGGCAGAAGCGTCCCGAAAGCTCCCTGTTCACTATTTGTTAATCTTCTACCTTTGTAAATGGTAAAGTATGACCTGTTTCTGCATCCATAACCGTGAATATTTCATTGTTTAACCCATAAATATAAAAGCATGAAATTGTATTGTATTTGTCAAACTTCAATGTTAAATAATTCACTTTCTTTCTTACTGCTAATGTAACGCCTTCCTGACACGTTGGAGGTGTATCCGAAATTGAATAGGTGAAGACATTAATTTCAGTATTTCCTGTATACGAGGAATACATTTTTCCATCATTTTTAAATTCCCAAAAACTATTGGGATCATCTTTAAGCTGCCATTTTCCAATCTCTGGTTTAGAAGGAGTAAGCTGAGCGAAAGCATCATTTTTAAAGATGAGAAACAAGATCAGGGTCAGACTAATTATTAAATATTTTTTCATTTTGATATTTTAATTTACGTTAAATTCTATACAATTTGCTATTGATGCTTCTGCATCTTCCGTTTTGTCTTCTCGATCAGAAAGACCTTTTAAACCAGAATTAATGTAGTAAGTCAAACTTTTAACAGATGTATTATTGTTTACTTCAATCTTACTTAATACTCTATCTTGAAAGTACCACAAAGCACTTATTATAGAAACTTCCTTACTTGAAGAAACTTCATCAGGGTTTGACATGAAATCGATGTTTGTATTAAACCTTTCATTATAAAATTCTTCAAAGTCTTCATAATTGTCTCTACCGGAAAGTTGAAAAAGTCCTCTACCTCTATATTTATATCCATCTCCACTAGCTTCATTACCATTTCCGTTGATGTTAGAATAATAAAAATTTGCAAACTTCTCACTGTTTCTAGCATAATCTGCAGCCTTCACTAAACCATCTTCCGTACCTGTTAGAGAAAATAAATTCGGTAAGGAATTAAGCATATTTTCAACTGTGTAATATGTGTCTTCATCTTTATTTAAATCTCTAAACCCTCCCAGCTCGTGGTTTGACTGACCCAAAAAGTGGTGCAGCTTCGATACGTTGTTGATACCAAATTCCTTGCCATATTCATTGATAAGGGCCGCAAGCGTGTCCGCATCTTCTTCGTCTATTTCCGGAAAAGCTTCTTTAATGCTGTCGCTGGTGACATTACAGTCTTTGTCATCAAAGCAAAATCCAAATTCATCTCGTTGCTGTCCGATCCCGCATACTGGCTGGCAGCCTCTGTCCTCAAAGCCTTCTACTATCTCAAACCCTCCAGGACAGTCGTACCGCTCACAAGGGACAAAATGCCCTTCTATCTCAGGGTGAGGACATAAATTGCCGCTGCTGGAACCTCCTCCGGGTTCATCGTAATCATCAGGGGCTAGGCCAGTGGGGCCGTTGGTGGTAATGCACTCTGTTGTCGTACCGGCAAAAGTACAGAAGGCATGGAGCAACTCACCTCCCCGATAGGATGCTGTACAGTTGAAAGTATAGGTTTCCGTACAGACTGTTTCTTGCGTTCTGCCATTGCTTTCAGGCGTTACCAATTGACCGTTTTCATAGAAGAAAGCATGTTTACTTTCCCCGTTCCAGTTTGATACTGTCACTATACCTGTAAAAGTTTCCGTGTCTGCTATAGGAATGGCCTGCACATATTCCAGTGCCACAGTCTCATCTTCGTTTTTGTAAGCAAAGGCATAGCCCTGGTTTTTCAGTGGATATAGAGCTGGATTGTCTTTACTACTCACATAAGTACTTGAAACGTTTTCCAGTGGAAACACCAGCGCATCTCCAACGGAGATTTCTTTGTAACGGGCATTGTCCCAATCTATGCCTACAGTGTCCTGCCTGCCATTGCTATTGCCTCTTAGCGAAGCAAAAGCCTCTTTTACTTCTGCCACAAAAATGTCCTTATCCAGTACTTCGGGTGGTTCGTTACAGGCGTAAATCAATAGCATAATTAGCAGGTAAAGCGGGATGTTTAATCTTTTTATGAAATTGCGTAATTGGTTTATAAAATTGTATTCAATAAAGCAATCGATCAATAATTGACCGATTGCTTTACACTCCTTTTAATCTAAGTCGCACGAATACTGGTTCATCTATTCGCTCTATAATAATCTGCTAAGTCTTTTGGATAATAAGGATGATCTCGGTAACTGCTATCGTCAAGTCCTTTAATACACGTAATGGCCGCAGCTTCGAAACACCAGTAGCCTACATATAGGTTATGTTCGCTTAAATGATTATTGACCCATCCAGAATCAACTTCCTTGTGGTTTTGATACCACTCCTTTTCTATGAATTGCTTTATCAGACTTTGGGCTACTATAGTATCCTCTTCTATAATAGCTTCTCTGAGACTTTTGAAAACCTCAGGTATAGCGAAATACTTTTGATAACTTTCCTCTAGTAAAAAGTTGCTCTCAGACAACTTACTAGCTAAAATAAAATTATATAATAAGTCTTCTACTTTATCCTCTTCGATTACCTTTTTCAGTCTTTCAAACCATTCATTTGAGTATTTAAGCAAGTAACCCAAAGATAGCATGCATAGTAAATCATAGTATGCTCCTAAACTATATTGATTCAGCTCAACATGCTCATCATCAATTTTCCAACTTCCTGCCCAATACTTTTCTATTAAAACTAAACCATTTATATAGTCTTCCTCGTAATCTGAACATAACAGTCCCAAAGAATATTTTGCGAAAATATTTTTTAGATATTGTCTACCCATATCTATCTTAACGATTTTCTCTCTTTCAGGCCTGATAAGGCCATTACTGAATTTATCTATTCTTTTATTTAGCAACCTGTAGCTTTCATTTAAATAATCTTTGAAATACTTTTCATCCTTTATTCGATCTCTCATGACTAGAAATTTTATGGATTAAAAATACCTGAAAAGGTTTTGATTTCAAATCCTTCTGATGTCACTAGTCTATAAGAAATACTTCCATCAGGTTGAATTCTTGCAACTACTCTTGTGTATCCAGAATCAAGAATGTCATTCGCTAATTCTCTACCAACAGCATCTTGCAGTCTATTACTCCCTTGAATCCATTTATCACTCATTTGCCTAGTTCCATCTGTTAATTTTGATAAAGGGGTATCTTTATATTTTGACTCGACAATATAATAGACTCCATCTTTCTCAAAGGCTCCATCTATACCTTTGTGAGTGGGTTCATTTATGTTTGTTATTCTCCTATGTAAGGGTTTGTAGCCAGCCTTTGTTAATTCTACATCAGTTCCCATCTCTCCAAAATTTCCTTTTCTGGTAGTATTTTCAAATACAATGTTGTTCAGTTTGTCTTCAAAAACATCTCTTTGCGTATCAAAGGTTTGGTCTTTAAGCTTGTGCTTTTTCAAAAGCCGCTTTAGCTCCGGTAAAGACTTGTTTGGCAGGTCACGAATTTCCGTCAGCAGCTCTTTTACCTTCCTGACTTTTGCCAGCTTAAGCAGATTGCTGACTTTTTTGGCCTTGAGCACTTTGCTGGGTGAAAACATGCTCACTACCAATGCCGTTACCTGCCCCTGCTCATAAGGATCATCAAATAATTCCTCTGCATAGTTGTGAGCTTCGGCATAGGCTAGCAATACCGCATCTTCGGTGATGTCCAAGCCAAAGGTGCATCGCATAAACAGATTAAAAAGGTCTCCCGGCTGGTTGGTCAAAATCGTGTGGAAGTTTAGGTTTTCGCTGATGCAATCAAGGTTAGTACTCACCAAATCATTGATAGCCTCGTCAATGTCTACCAGAGACGTGGCATCAAACTCGTCGATCATGGTATTGAGAAAGCCATAGAGAAACTCTTCTTCCGGTGTGTTTGCCTTATCTTTCGATGTTTCGCATCGGAAATACTCAAGCACACCAACGGTGAAGTACAATAAAGGGCCTGTTTCGTCTAAGGATTGATTGGCTTTGTCTATTGCCTGATTTTTACAATCTTCATTGCCGGATCCATACTTGGCATCAAGCTCATCCCTAAGAGCCGTTTCCAGTTGACTGTTAGAGATACAAATTCCAGTACTGTTATAAACACCGATAGAACAGGGATCGCTGATTACACCAATGTCATCAGGGTCACTGATACCACCCGGCTCACCGGGGTTTCCACCTCCGCCTGAACCTCCACCACTACTACCTCCAAATGGATCGTCTCCTACAGGTTGTCCCGGTAAATAAGTCCTTCCACCACCAAGTCCACCGGCATCAAGACCATCGAAAGACCTGGGGCAGTAGCAATCCAAAACAGTCACAGATTTGGTATGGTACGACCAATAAGAATAGTCACCCACTACTACCTGATGTCTAACAGTTTGCACTTCTGTGACCCATTCGCAACTACAGTTACTACCTTCTGATCTGCCACTACCAAGTGTGCTGCCTAAGTCGACACCATCGATAAACTTGTTATCAGCCATCACTTCACGATTGAAGTTGAGCAGTCTTAAACTTCCTGTAAATCCGGAAGGGTCATAAAGTGTTACCAGATGATCTGGATCCGCAATATATTGCATGATGTAACCTCTGTAGCCAGCCGATTCCGCAATCATGATAAAATATTCTGATGTGTGGTTTACAGAATCAGGTGGTATTAACCTGATTGAATAATTAGGGGCTTCCTGATCTTCATTGGCAATACGTACGGTAATATTTGATAAATCCAGCGTCCCAAAAGGCATTTCAGTAGATGCTGTCCGGCCATTGAGCGACTCACCAGTAAAGTCGGACAGTAGTTTCGACAAGTTGGGGTCTTTATCCAACTCAGTGAGTTCGAGCGTTTCCTCAAATGGAATAGTGATAGGTTCTTCCGGTTGACAAGCGGGAATGAGCAAGGCCAATAGCAAGGCCACTACTCCCGTGAGCATGTAATTTTTCATTAGTTTAAAATCTTTAATTGTTTTTGAAATATGTTAATAAATACAGATTGTGTTAGCTGATCAGTGCCTGCTAAGGCGGCATAAATATGTAATTCATTAGCGTAATAGTTTTGTAGAGCTACCCGTGGCAGATAGCTTATCTTTCGTTAAAAAAGTATTGCTTTTATACTCAGAAAAAATGACGGTTATCCAATAGTTTGAACAGTACCAGACAAGTTAATCCCCCTTTGAAGAAGTATTCTACAGAGGACGCAGAGTTTAGTTTAATCCTTTCTTAAAGATACTAAAATCTGAGCTCTTTATGGTCATATTTCATTAGGTATTTTTCCCGTCATTCCTTCTTTTCCCAAAGCTATTTCCCGACATTCCAATTTTACTGGAATGAGAAAATTATTTTAAAATCTTGTTCATGCTGCCGTGTCATTCGTCACGCGTGAGGCCAGAGACGCGCTTGCCGGAAAATCCCTAGATTTGATAACAGATAACGTCTTATCGATAAGACTTTTTAAAAACAAAAATTACATACATAATGAAAAGAAGATTAGTAATTCTGATTGCCATCCTGGGACTTGGCCTGGGCTACAGCTGTGAAGATGCCTACACCGAAATCGAAAAAGAAGAAAGCGAAATCGTTACCTCGCCCAGCACAGAAGATGATGAAGATGATGATACAGTACCTTCAACAGGAAATCCCGCGACTAATGGAGGTTAAACAATTAATTTTTATAAAGCATTTATCTTAATTATATTGCAAAGGTGCCGTTGGTTTTGCTCACTGGCACTTTTACCTACACTATTAAACTAGATTAGATAATGCGCCTTACTAACATCCTTCCTCTATTATTTTTTACGCTCATCATTTTTTCTTGTTCTGAGGATGCCCAAGAAGCTGATTTTAACGCCATCGCGGATAGTTTCAAATCAACCAATCAGGACTCTGTTGTTTTCTATGCTCAAAAAAGTCTTTCGCTAAACCTCGGAGACAAGCATGATTACTATAGTTATTTCTTAATAGCCGAAAGCTATCAACGTCAAAAAAATTATTCTCTTGCATTAACTAATTATTTGGAATCACAAAGGTTGATACCTAAGGAATCTATTTTTGATTACTATAGATATGCAACAAATAACAATCTTGGAAAGATTTTTAAAATGTATAGTAATTATGAGCTGGCAATTAAGCACTATAGGAAAGCGCTAGATTATGTGGAGGATAAAAATAAAGCTTCGCTGCTGTATAACCTGGGCAATGCTTACACAAGTAGTGGTCAGTATGAAAAGGCTACCAAAGCTTATCTGGACAGTAAAGAAATTGCTGTTCAACAAAATGATGAGCTAAGACAAGCCAGGTTGCATCATAA
>JBCBHL010000264.1:0-10395 GCA_038525605.1 Bacteroidota bacterium | reverse complement strand
AATAGGGCTTTGTTTTCCCTTTAAAAATATACTACCCAATGACCTGGACATGGATAAGTTTGCCAGAATACAAGCTCTATGCAACAATTACAAAGCAGCGTTATTACTTTCAGAGAAATTGATTCAAGATATCAATCTGGAAAACTTATCCATGTCCAGGTCATTGGGTAGTATATTTTTAAAGGGAAAACAAAGCCCTATTAATATACATGCAGTTCTTACATAAAGAATTCATATTGAAATCTATGGACTTATAAATCAATAACCTACATTTTGTAACAACAGTATGAATCACCGTTTCATAATAAATAATTCCACAGTTATTTTTACCCCTACAGGTAACAATCTTCAAGAATGTTGTTATCTGATTGAAAATTTTTGCCCTTATCTATCCTAAATCGGCTAAGTGAAGAATCTATTTAAATCTAAACTTAACCCTTCTCAAACAACACCACCGTTTCCACATGCGATGTATGAGGGAATTGGTCCACCAGGCTAAACTTTGTGATTTGATAACCCGATTCGGCCAGAATCTCCGTATCCCTTGCCTGAGTGGCGGGATTACAGGAAACATAAACCATTCTGTCTGCACCCAGATTGATAATTTTCTTCATGGTCTTGGGAGCAACCCCCGATCTGGCAGGATCCAGAATAATAGTGCGGATTTTGCCTGCATACTCTCTGTGTTCCGAAAGGAACTTACCCACATCAGCAGCGTAAAACTTAAGTCCTTCAATGCGATTCTTTTTGGCATTCTCTCTGGCGTTTTCAATCGCGGATGCTACTATGTCCACGCCAATGATTTGTGCATTATCGCTTTTAGAGGCGAGAATCTGCCCAATTGTTCCCGTCCCGCAAAACAGATCCATGACGATGTTATTATCGATCAACTCCTTCTTGTCGAAAGCATATTCCACGACTTTATTGTAAAGTCTCTCGGCTGCCTTGGGGTTCGTCTGAAAAAAGCTTTTCATGCTAATTTCAAATTGTAAACCGAGTAAATCTTCCACTATTTTATCTTCACCATAAATCTGCCTGATTTTTCCGGTTGTAGCAATGGTTCGATCTCCTGTTTCATCATTTGTGGTATGTAATAAACCTGCCATGCGATCTCCAAAAATCGAAAGCATGTAATCTTTGAATTGTTGGAGGTCGAACTGGCTCAAACCATCAGACGTTGTAACCAGATTAAATAAAAGCTGATCGGTTTTGAATGACTTTCGAACTACGAAATACCTGAAGAAACCTTTACGCTGTGGAGCATGCCAGGGAGGTAGCCCGGTATTTTCGCAATACGCTTTAATGAGTTTCAAGTGATCTTCCACCTGCTGATCAAACATACCGGAATCTTTGTGCAAACCAGCACCACACCACCAGGTGCCTCTCTTTTTGAAACCTAGCGTAAACTCGTCCACATCAGTTTTCTTTTCCGGATCGTAACCAATTGCGGAAAATGCATATTCCATCTTATTCCTGTAGTGGAAAGTCTCTGGCGACTGAATAAATTCATCAAAGAGGTCTTCTATGTTTTTGACTTTCCCGATTCTCTTAAAAAGCTCAATGGTACTCTTCTTTTTGTAAGCATGTTGCTTTTCAATTGGTAATTTGATATAAGGAGCACCCGGTATTTCCTGATATGGTATTTCAGCCTCATCCGGAGAATGAGTGATTACTTCCAGTAATTTACATTCTGCGAAACTACTATTAGCTTTTTTTACTTGCGCCTTAACCAACTGACCCGGGAGGGTATTGGGAACGAAAACAACAAACTCACCCAGGTCATTGGCGATTTTACCAATCCCTTTGCCACCAAAAGCATAGTCTCTGATAAGGATTTCAATAATCTCGCCCCTCTTTACGAATTTGTTTTTTGTTCTTTTCGACATAAACTACTGTTCGTTTGCTGTTTCCCGAATTATTTTTTTATGATTTTTTTAATGCAAAAATGGATTGATTTTAGGTGTTTTATAGCCCGTTATCAAATAGTCGCTCAAATGTCTTTTCACTTCGTTTATGCATAAACTGCAAAAATATAGGAATTAATGAGTAAATTTATGATTCTGGCTTTATTAGGGAAATTCAATTGTGTGTTGTATTAAACTTGCTATGAAAAAGATTCTTCTACTCATTACTCTATTCATGCTTTCTGTTACCGGATATGGCTTTCATATCGTTGGTGGAGAAATAGAGTTGGTACATGTGAATGGATTCATTTACGATCTAAACCTAATTCAATATTTCGACCGGGCTCAAACAGATAACCCAAATCCTGAAGGTGCTGTAACTGTAGTCATTTATCGAAACAGCGATAACCAACCTGTACAAACCTTTGTTTTATCCCTGGTTTCAGAAACTCCTGTCAATTATACCAATAATGAATGCGCGCTGGATGAACTAATTACTTCAAGAGTATTATTTAGAAATAGAGTATCACTTGATCCGGACATGTACAGCGATCCTGAGGGTTACTACGTTGTGTGGGAAAGATGTTGCCGTAATGCTGGTATTGTCAATATCATCAATCCGTTAGGTACCGGCATGACTTACGTACTGGATTTTCCGCCTCTTTTTAAAGATGGCGAGAGATTCATCAATTCTTCTCCTACCTTATTACCACCTTTAAGTGATTATGCTTGTGTCAATCAATTATACTACACAGATTTTAGAGGAACAGATTTGGATGGAGATTCCCTTACCTACGAAATTGTGGTTCCACTCAACAGCTCGGCAGCAGTACCGGTTCCTGCCCCTTCCAGCCGTTTAAGTCATTTTCCGGTAGCATTAGCAGATGGAATCAGCAGAACCAATCTGATTCCGGGAAGTAGGAATCTTTCTATTACTAATACCGGGTTCCTGACAGTGCAGCCCGAAAACCCGGGGCTCTATGTTTTTTCTGTTTTAGTAAAAGAATTCAGGAATGGCGAGGAAATAGGAAAAGTAAAAAGAGATTTTCAGATGTTGGTAATCGATGGTTGTGAGCCGCCGGACCCACCGAGAGCTGTTGTACAATTGCCCGATGACCCTACCCTTTATGAAGAAGAGGCTTTTGTAAGTTATACAGTCGCAGAGGAAAAATGCTTTGACTTTTTGGTCGGAAATATCGGTCCTATGGAAAATGCCAGAGTACGGGTGCGACCAGTAAATTTTTCCGGAGATGTCAACGGATTCACGTTTACAGAAACCGTAATTACTCCTGATTCTTCGATTTTCAGAGTATGTGTGCCTGAATGCCCGCTAAAGCTGGACGAGCCGTATGTGATTGATCTGATAGCGCTCGACAATGCTTGTCCGCTACCTCAGCAAGATACAGTGAGGCTTACCATCGATGTGGAGCCACCACCGAATGAAAAACCTGTATTTAGAGGCATTTCCAATGAGAGGCTTTCCATAACAGTCAATGAAAATGAGATTTTTAGAAGAGAGTTTGATGGTGACGATATCGATTTGGATTTTCTGACTTTAGATATGTTAGGAATGGATTTTGATCCGGCAGATGCAGGAATTACTTTCAGTACGGTCAGTAATGAAGAAGGTACAGTTAAAGGTGTTTTTGAATGGAATACAGATTGTAACATCTTCGATTTTACAGAAACCAATACTTTTGAAGTGGCACTCGTTTTGGAAGACCTGGATTTTTGCGAGGTTCCGGGAGATACCCTGTTTCTGGATTTAAATGTTCAGTTACCTTTCAATTCTGATCCTGAAATTACCTCCACATTAACGGAAACGATGATTCAGACCCTTCCCGATAATGTGATTAGTTTTTCAGCCACCGCTACCGATTTGGATAACGATGAGCTGAACTTTAGATTGGTAGGAGAGGGTTTCAACCCATCCGATGTTGGTGTCTCTTTTGATGATCAAACAGGAAGAGGCTCACTTACCAGTGATTTCACCTGGGAACTAGACTGCCAGGATATTGATTTCTCGAATGGGGCTGACTTTAAGTTTTACCTCATTGCTGATGATAACGACAGATGCAGGGTCAAAAATTTCGATACATTGGCATTTGAAATAAGCATCATTGAGAGGTTCAACAATAAACCGGAATTCCTAACGGTCGATGCACAGGATTTAAGAGTTAATGAGCCATTTAGGATTGATGTCGATGCTGATGATCTGGATGCCGGTGACTTGATAAGGGTTGATTTACTGCCGGGCTTTTTGCCGCCTCCGGGACCTGGCTTTAGCTTCACCCCCGGTGAGGGGTTTGGATCAGCAACAGGTACCATAGAATGGACTCCACCATGTCAACTACTTGGCAGGTCTTTTGCATCCAGGGAATTCAATTTATTCCTGTTGGCCTCAGATGATAGCTGCCCAACACCAAAGTATGATACCATAGAGGTAAATCTTACCGTAAGAAATCTTCCTGTCGAGTTTGAAAGATTTGAACCACCCAATGTGTTCACTCCAAATGGTGATGGCAAAAATGACACATTTACACTTACAGGACACGAAGAAGATGCGTTTAACCTGCCGCTTGATAACTGCCAGGAAAGCTTTCAATATATGACAGTGGTGGACAGAAGCGGGCGTGAAATCTTTAGAACTGAGGATCGTGATTTTACCTGGGATGGACTGGGAGCCTCCGCTGGTGTATATTTTTACTTCATTAAATACACAACAACTGAGTTTCGCGGATCTGTGACTTTGGTGAATTAGATAAAACGTTAGCGAGTCAATTGAAAAGCCTTTTGGTTGCTAAAAGCCGACACCGATTCTTAATCCGACGAGAGACTGCTCTCCATCCTGATAGGCGATGTAATAGCCAATCCTGGCGATTTTGAATATATGCTCAAGGCTCAATCCTAATTCATAATAGCTGTTGATAGAAGGAGTGTTGACATAGTTGAAAGAGAATACTGTCTGAATCCTGCTTTTTCGAACAAATGGAACTTTATTGATCAGGAAACCATTGAAATGATGCTCATAATGACCTTCGATTATCTGGTCGTCAGTACTTAGATTATAGTAGCTCAAAAGCTGCAAAGCGTCCGGTGTGAATACGGTCATTGTACTTCTGTTACCAGCAAAGTGATAATAGTCCAGAAATAGCAGTTGGTCTTTGAATAAAAACCTGCCATAAGTCAGTGAATAGTCCGCCTTCCCCAATAGTCCGAGCTTACTGGAATTTCTGATTTTCACAGAAGTCCAGTCAAAGTTTGTGCTTGAGCTAAAAGCTTTGATACCCTTTCTGTATGATAGTGTTATTTCGGGTGAACTTGTAGACATGATGATTTTTCTACCCGGTCTGGTGATATACTTTTGATTTAGACGAAACCTGATTGATAAGTTGGCAATTAGTGCATTGTGGGAATCAAAAGAGGTGTCACCTAGTTTAATGTTTTCCGGATCATTCGATGTGAAAGGCCTGTTTTCCTGTCTGACGAATAAAGTATAGAATGAAGTGTTTTGCAAAGGCCTTCTATTGGCAAATTCCAACGATGTATTTAACAATACGCCGTTAACCAGTTCTCTTCTGTAGCTGGGCTTGATATACACTTTCTCATACAACTTGATGTAGTTCCTTCTGTAGACAAGTGTCTGAAAGGTGTTGGTTTCAGGTCGGATCGGATTTTTGTCGTTGATCTGGTCAATTTTAGATCCTCCCGAAAGCCCGAAACGTTCAAACTTTTGAAGGTTAGTATAATAATAACCAGTCAGGTTAGCCGTAAACTTGTCATTGCCAAACCCATATCTCAATTCAGGAATTATCTGATGGTGAATTCCTGTTTTATTACGTTTGGAGTAGGTGGCTCTCAGGTTGATGACCGCACCTTCAACGGTATTGTACAGCAAGATCCTTGACAGTGGCTGGAAGCGCAAAAACCGCCCTTCGTAACTGTTTGAATAGACATATCCCGAAATCAGGAAATTGGCGATTCCCGGTACATTGGTGATTCTGTCGATAGAGTCTTTATATGCTTTGGATTCTCTGATGCTGTTTAAGCTGTCACCTTTGATATAATCATCCTCTTCTACTGTAGTAAGTGGTACCGGTCTGATAGTTTTCCAATAGGAGCTGTCTCGTTTATTAGCCTGATCGTTGATCTTTAAAATCTCATTGTCGAAAAACTTTTTACCATCAGGGAAAAGGTCAATTTGCTCACTTTTGGGTATTTTAATACCTCCCTCTTTGTTGAGCAACCTGTAGTTGGGTTCTACCCGATAATCGCTGTAAACTCCGATAAAATAGCCATAGCCTTTAAATCCAAAAGCTTCCAGTGTAAACTCAAACCGCTGAGAGAGAAGCGTCCAGACATTTTGCCCTGCGACAGGAGCATAAACCTGCTTTACTTTGATGCTGTCGATAAATTCAATCTGATTTGATTTTGTCAAAAGCAAATCCACGCTGTGAATTCTCCAGTCATCCTCAATGATGTAGATGATGCCACTAAAAACCGGATCAGTCACCCTTTTTGGAATCACTTTGATTTTGTTGATCAGCGCATTGTTTTCTACTGTAGTTCCAAGCAATTCATAATCATAAAACAGGAGTGCATTGCTTGCTATCGGTGAAATAAATCCCCTTTCACTGATACTTTGATATTCGAAAATATTCTGATAGGGATTGAATAAAACATCCGAGGCGATGTTGTAACTGAATGCATTGTTGTTGCCGCTTACTTTTGAAGAAATCATTTCCTCTTTAATCTTCCCGGGTCGTTGAAACGAAAGCTTTGAAACTGATTCAGACAGATATACAATTCCTGAATCGATGGTGATTTTAAATCCAAGTATTTTCTCTGGCTTCTGAGTGATGGCCTGCAAGCCTTTTAAGTAAGCATCGCACTGGAATGCGTTTATTTCATCCTGATAGTACTTGCGTTTTTTAATAGCCTCTCTGATTACTTTGTAAGCAGGATCTTCCTGATCGGAGCTAACTACCAGTTCTTTGAGGCTTAGCGTTTCAACTTGAAGCTGGATCACCAGATCATTGACACCATCATTGTTATCTACGCTAACAATAGTTTTCTTATACCCTACAAATTGGAATACGATTCTTTGCTGACCTGTTTTAGCAGAAATTGAAAAATAGCCATTGACATTGCTGGTAGCACCATTTGTAGTGTTTTCAACATAAATAGTGGCAAACGGTAGCCCATCACCGTTTTCATCTATAACCCTGCCCGCAATAGTCTTTGTTCCCGCTGATTGGCCATCAGCGTTTCGCACCATCAAAAAAAGTGAAACAAACAGGAGTAACCCCCAGCGACTGAACACTATGGGTGTCCTTTTATACATCCGCCAGGGCCTGCTTTAAGTCAGAAATTAGTGTTTCCGGTTTTTCCATACCTACATACATTCTCACCATGGTAAAAGGTGTGGTAGTTGTGCTGTAATTTAATGATTCATAAAGTGTAATAGCTGGGAATGCCAAAGACTCATAACCACCCCATGAACAACCTAATCGAAATTTTTTAAGTCTGTTGCAAAACCCCTCTACTTTTTCCATGTCATCAGTATCGATTTCCAGCGTAAACTGACCTAAAGGGTTTTTAAGATATTTCAACGCGAGCTCATGCTGGGCGTGACTTTTTGAATGCGGATAATAAACCGCTTTGATCTTCGGGTGACTTTCAAGGAACGAGACCACCTTGGGAGTTGTTTCTGCTACCCTCTGCATTCTTATTGGTAAGGTTCTCAAGCCTCTTAGTAACAGCCAGCTATTGAAAGGAGAGATGTTGCCTCCCAACGTCATAAATTCTGATTTGAAAATTTTCAAAATCATTTCTTTGGATCCACACAGAATACCTGAAACAGCATCGCTATGACCTCCAATGTATTTGGAAGAAGAGTGTGCGATGAGGTCTACCCCATATTCGGCAGGGTTTAGGTTCAATGGAGAGGCATAGCTATTGTCCATCATGGTTACAAGAGAATGCTCTTTTGCGTGTTGAACAATCGGTTCAATATCCTGCATTTCGAATGTCCATGAATTAGGACTCTCCAGAAAAACCAGTTTTGTATTGGACTGGATGGCCGATTTATAACTTTCAACGCTACCGGAAACAAAAGTATGCGTAACTCCTAAATTTGAAAGAATACCTGTAAGTAGTTTAGCAGTCCAGCTATAAGGCTTTTGTATACACACAATGTGATCACCACTAGAAACCTGATTAAGGATGGCAGAAGAAATAGCAGCACTTCCGCTGGAAAAGATCAAGGCGTCTTCCGTTTTTTCCAGAGCAGCCATTTTTTTTCTTAGGATATCTGTAGTAGGATTGGAACCTCTGGTATAAAACGGTACATCGTGCTCGTGTTCGAGCGCATGCCTCATGTCCTGTACACTGTTGTATAGAAAATTGTTCGATTGAATTAGCGGGGGTGTCGCTGCACCGAAATAAGCCTCGTTATCTTCTCCTAATTCAAATAATATTTCGTCCAAGTCCATTTTCAAAGATATGTTCTAACTAGTTGATTTATCGACAAGCCCTGCAAAATTATTTAAATGGTTAGAATTATTTGAATTTAGAATTACATAGTTTTGATTCAACTTATTGAACAAGTAATGAACAGATCAAATCAGGTTGTAATTATCACAGGAGGAAATTCGGGAATTGGGAAGGCTCTGGCTATCAAATATGGAGCTCAGGGAGCTAAAATTGTTTTAACAGGAAGAAATCTCGACAGGCTGGAAGAAGTGAAAAGTACGCTTAGTGACATGAATGTAGAGCACCTGGCGTTGAAGGCCGATGCAGCTTCCGAAGCAGATAATCAGATGCTGGTTGAGAAAACAATTGAACATTTTGGAAGAATCGACACTTTGATCTGTAATGCTGGAATTACAATGAGAGCTCTTTTCGAGGATTTGGATTTGGATGTTTTTAAAAAAGTAATGGAAATCAACTTTTGGGGAACCATTTATTTGTGTAAAGCCGCTCTTCCTCATATTCTGAAGAGTAAAGGATCCATCATAGGAATATCGTCTATTAACGGTCATAGAGGCACTCCTGCCAGATCAGCCTATACAGCCTCTAAATTTGCAATGGAAGGTTTCTTTGAGTCGTTGAGAACGGAAGTGATGAAAAAAGGAGTACACATCCTGGTTGTTTCCCCGGGCTTTACCGGAACAAATATCAGAAATACTGCATTAACTGCTTCTGGCGGCACTCAGGGCGAGTCTCCTCGTGATGAAGGTAAGATGATGTCGGCTGAAACGGTCGCTGAGAAAGTACATTCCGCACACAAAAGACGCAAAAGAGATTTAGTGTTGACTTCCCAGGGGAAACTGGTAGTTTTTCTCAACAAATGGATGCCTTCTACAATGGATAAACTGGTTTATAATGCAATGGCAAAAGAGCCGGATTCGCCATTTAAATGATCTCTCTTAGTTTACTTTTTCTGACATAAAGGTTTTTACCTTCCCAGCTGATTTTGCTCCATACCCCTTTGGATTTCAGGATCGTAACTTTATGCCCTTTGGAAATCGTCTCTGTAACGTTTGCAGAGCCGGATGGGCCATCCATCAGGTAGGTCGCATCGTCCATCACTATTGCTGACTTTGTTCTCAGGTCGTTGTTCATGGCGAATGTCAATGGGATAATCAGCACCAAAATTATGATTAGCATAACAGGGCTTTTTCCTTTCCCAGCATGTAGGGCGGCAAAAACAAGACCGATGAATAATAAACCTAAAATACCAACCTTGATGAAGGACACGTATTTATAGATCAATTCTAAAATATATGAATTGGCGCCATAACCTCTCAGTCCATTGTTTTCTACGATTTCAGCGATTTTGATGAGTGCGTCTTTGTCCAGCGTTTTTTTGAAATAGATATGCAAATAATAAAGCGCATTGCTGTAATCATCCAGACCCTCTTTTATAAAAGACATCTTTAATAACATCGCAGGCGTATAAACCTGATCTTTGTTGTATAAGCTCTCATAAAGTTCGAATGATTCGGTGTACTTTTTTGCCTGAAAAAGTGAATCGGCGGTCTGTAATTTTGCTCCTGAATTGACTGAAAATGCACTTATTGCAGGCGTCAAGAAAAAAAATAAAAATAATTGGTAAATTTTAATTGCTCTTCTTGTCTTTTTGATCATAACTATTTTATATTTGCAACCTCATTAAGAAAACGATCTTAATAAAAAGCAAAAGTAATAAAAAAATGATCTCTTAGCTCAGCTGGTAGAGCATATCCCTTTTAAGGATAGGGTCCAGGGTTCGAACCCCTGAGGGATCACGTTTTCAAGCCTTGATTTTCACAGTCAGGGCTTTTTTTATGCGCTGATTTTTCGGGCTAGGTTCTTAGGTTGTAATTTGAAAAATTGCAGATACGCAGAGTTCTGATCCGTCAGCCGACGGAATCACGTTTTCAAGCCTTGATTTTCACAGTCAGGGCTTTTTTTATGCGCTGATTTTTCGGGCTAGGTTCTTAGGTTG
>JBCBHL010000263.1:0-10527 GCA_038525605.1 Bacteroidota bacterium | reverse complement strand
TTGTCAATTTATGCTTATGTAATAATGACAAATTTTTATGCTTTCTACAAAAGTCCAGACTTTCAACAATGGTATCTCTGTAGATTTTTCTACTAAATACATCCACCCAACCAACAACAGTACAAGTAAGGAAATATAGACCATATTGGTCATGAATTTGATAGCTGTTACCCATTTTTACAGATTGATCTAATTTGGCATAAATATAAACTATCTGTTAAACAAATAAGGTAGAAGTGTTCTTAATAGATTTATTTCATGATGTTAAAACTTAATATTTGTGTTAGATTTAATAAGTGGAGTTAGCAGTTATACATTTTATCTGTTTCTTACTAATTATAACAAAGCACTAAGAAAGTGCTAGCATAAAAAAGGCGTAGCGGATCCTACGCCAAGATAAAGCTCCAACCGACTATCTGTTTCTTACTAGTTACAACAAAACACTAATGAAAGTGCTAGTATAAAATAGGCGTAGCGGGTCCTACGCCAAGATAAAGTTGTAGCAAATACTGCACTTATATAAAATCAAGAATCAACATCTTTTAATCTGACCAACAATGTATCTCCATTAAAAAAAACATAGTTCATTTGAATAATCCCAAGATCTTCGACAACCAGTAAAGTAAGCGTGCTGTTTCCAAGTTTGTGCCTTGCCTTCATATTGACCTCCTTGATATTTTTTCCCTCATAGCCAGCTACTTCGCGGTTATACTTTCTAGATTTATAATTCCTTTTAGACTTTCCCTGAAACTTACCCCAGCCATCTCTTATGTAAAGAGTAGTCTTGGACTTCACACTTCCATTGCCTTTAAAAACAGATGGAAATGGTGCGATCTCTGTAATGTAAAAAATATTGGCTCTAAATGGATGCGTCCAGAAGTAGCCATCATTTTCAATGTATCCTGTAGTCTCTTCCATTTCATTGCGAACAGGGATACCATGCTCACCCATCTGAAAATAACTGCTATCTCTTTTTGAAAACTGATATCGGAAATTGACCATCTTTTGACCTCTATCATATTTCCAAACGCTATCCAAAGGAGTTATGATGATCTCGCCAGCTGCAACTTCTTCCTCAGAGGCTGATTGATAGGAAAACTCATACGTCAACGGCTTTCCGGGTTTAAAGTACCTGATTTGTCCGTTCGCCAGATTAAAGATGATAAGGCAGGCAAATACACAAAGAATGGATCGTTTCATACTGTTCATTTAGTAGCTTTTAATACTTGATAGGGTTATTATGGAAGACAGCAAAAATCACACCGGAATTAACCCTTCCTCAGTGCGTCTTTACAACCAATTACCTTAACGGCAGATAGTCTTAACATCTGAATCGTAACATGACAAATCAATTTAATATTTTGCCAGCCGGATACCCTCTTCCGGGTTTTCCTTATCGTAAGCAACGTAAGTGTCTTCCAGGTCTTTGAAGCAGCTTTCGTCTTGCAAGAACCTGAACTCAGCCAGCTCAAAGTCCTTCGATAACTTCAGGTAGCCTATGTAGCCTTCTACTCCCGCTCCACACATTCCCATTCCTCTTGACCCAGGTCTGCTGTTATGACCAAATCCAATAATGGCGTGATAGATACCACCTATTTCTTTTTCACCCAATACATCTACATAGTCGATATAATCCAACTCAGTGATAGCAGAAATATCAAACTTATTGATCTCAACTCCTCCAATTTTAAAGTGTAGAATCGCCTGCGAAACAAACTGGTATTCATGTGTAAACTCCAATTCCACAGGCACGGGCGCTTTTCCTTTAAGCTGCCAGGTCATATTTTGAACTTCACAGCATGCCTCTACCCGAAATACTTCTCTGAAATCATCGATCTTACAGGAATTGTGAAACTCATTATTCACCGGATCGGTCGCTACATAAAGTGTCAGAAATTCTTCGTTGGAATCACCGGAAGACATTTGACCGATCAATGGAATTCGCTTGCCAATCTTTTTATATTCATACCAACCATACAATACAATAGGACTAAACCTGTTTGGATTTTCCCCACAATAGGCATAAGCCCTTTCCCAATGCATAGTGATCGGGTACTTCCCGTCGATTACACCGTTTAGTTCAGTATATTTCTCTGTTGCAATTGAGGAACCGAATGACCAAATTGTTTTCTGAGCTTGAGCCTGCTGACCAAAAAACAATAGTGCTATAGTTGGTAAAAAGTAAATTTGAAACCGCTTTATCATTGGATAAAAATAACAAATGATCAAATCTTGAGAGTCATCTGAGGTTTAAATTCTTTAACACCTGATAGTTTTTGTGGTCTATGGGCATATTAAGCAATTAATCAGCAAGCTTTTTCGATGTTTCTCAAAGGCTTAATGATACAGAAGTAATCAGACACCTAACCTATCAATTAAAATTCATCAGGAAAAAAACAGAGTTGATCAATAAAATTATCAGTTCACTCATCAATCATATCAAATGATATGTTTTTCTATCTATCTTTAGGCCGAAACACAATTACAAATACAAGTGGATTATTCCACTTACAAACTACATACCAGCATATGAAAAGGTTTTATGAAAAAATCTTTAATTCTATCCTTATTAAATTAGGGTTTACAGGGTTCTCTATTCTCTTTATATTAATAGCCATCACGGTCATCTTCAATATCAGCGCTTCTGAAAAATATGGAGATTTGATCAATACTGCCGGAAAAAACAGAATGCTATCTCAAAAAATAGCATTCATCGCATCCGAGATTGCCTATGGAGAAGATAGTTACAGTTCGCAATTAGCAGAAGCTGTAAAAGAACATGATCAGGCAGTAAAACTCATTAAAGAAGGTGGTGTGATCAAAGGAAATCGTCAAGTGAAAGCTTTTTATGGTGAATTTAAGCAACAAATAGATCAGGTAGAATTTGCCTGGGTAGAGTTTAAAATGATCATCGAAGACGTTGCAAACGGAAAGAAAGAGGAAAAGAAAACTGCTTACGCTATTCTTCGACAAAAAGCCCCTCAGATGCTGGCGATCAACGACCAATTAGTCAAAGCAATCGTATCTGCCAATGATGCCAACAAAAGCTTTTTTCAGACGCTCCTGTACAGTTCTCTGGCACTGTCAATTTTGATGGTGGTGGCTGCTCTCCTTATGATTCAATACAACCTCATCAAACCTTTTGGTAAAATTCAATCTCAACTGAAAAATATGAGTAGAGGGAATCTGAACATTGAACTTGATTATGAACGAAAAAATGAAGCAACTCTACTCATGTACGGAATGAATCAGCTAAGCAAGAGTCTCTCCAAGATCATTTCGATGATTAATATGAATTCTATCGACATTGCCACCACCAGTAACCTGCTGAATGACGATGCTATGTCTATCAAAGACAGGTCATCAGAATTAGCCGCTTCTGTGGAGGAAGTGTCTTCTGCACTTGAACAAATGGGCATAACAATTTCCAACAATTCCGAATATGCGACCGAAACAATGAACAAGTCCAAGTTGGTTGTAGAAAGGATAAAAGAAGTCGGGAAAATCGCCGGAGAAGAGTTACGAACGATGAAAGATGTTTCCGAAAAAATAGCGGTCATCAATGAAATTGCCAATCAAACAAATCTGCTGGCATTAAATGCGGCGGTGGAAGCAGCCAGAGCAGGAGATCACGGAAAAGGCTTTTCCGTTGTGGCAAAGGAAATCAGAAAACTGGCTGAAAAGAGTAAAGGAGCATCAGAAGAAATACACCTGCTGGTTTCTAATTCATTTAACCTGTCTTCAAGGACCAATCAAAACCTGAATGAAACGATAGAGGAGGTTGTCAATTCGACCAGATTGATGAATATGATTTCCGACATGAGTTTGGAACAAAAGATCAGTGTAGAGCAGATTAATTCTGCAATGAGGGATTTAAACCGAAATTCACAGGAAAACAATATAGCCGCCAACCAGCTGTCAAATTATGCAAACCAGCTCACTTCCATGTCTGATGGTCTCAAATCTGTAGTTGGCGGATTTAAACTCAGACTCAATTAAAAGGCATTTAAGATAGCGAAACAATTCAGAAATGTAACAGGTATATCCATCCAGCCTCATCATCTGCCACTAAGCAGGAGATCAGCTTTCCTCCAATAAAGTCTAATGGTCTTATGATGTTTTTTTGCTAACATAGGGTTGAAATTATGGGCATGTCAAGGCCCTGATTTTCGTAATAAACCGTTGGTCATTCCAGATCAGGACCGACTAAAAAACTTATCTATGATTAAAAAAACATCCTACCTATGGATAGCGACTGCTTGTTATATGCTTCTTTCCATAGCAGCATATGCGCAGAATGACTATCCGGACAACTCCCAACTCCGGCAAAGACTCCAGAAGCTCGCCAGTCAAAGCAGCAACGCTTCGTTACAGTCTCTTGCCAAAACCGAAGGAAACAATGATATCTGGGCGCTGACCCTATCCGAAGGAAATGCAGATGAAAAACCAGCAATTGCCGTTTTTGGTGGTGTTGCAGGACATCACCTGCTGGGAATAGATTTGGCAGTTAGATTTGCCGAAGACATAGTAGCCAACAATAAAGAATTGCTGAAAACGACTACTTTTTATGTATTTCCGAATATGAGTCCCGATGCAAGTGCCCAGTATTTTAGCCAATTGAAATACAACAGACAGGCCAATGCCTCTAAGACAGATGATGACCGTGACGGTGCGGTCAATGAAGACCCTTTTGAAGACCTGAATGGTGATGGCGTGATCACCATTATGAGGATTGAAGATGCTACGGGAGAATATATCTCACACCCTTCAGACGCTCGCATACTCATCAAAGCTGATAAGCAGAAAGGACAAAAAGGAAAGTATAAAGTGATTTCTGAAGGTATCGATAACGATGGTGACTATCAATGGAATGAAGATGGACCCGGAGGAATTAACTTCAATAAAAATATGTCTTTTAAGTTCCCGTACTTCGAAAGTGGAGCCGGCGAACATCCAATATCTGAAATAGAAAACAGGGCACTTCTTGATTTCCTCTATACCAAATGGAATCTATACGCAATAGTCTCCTTCGGGCCACAAAACAACCTGTCAGTCCCATTGAAACACAACCCCGCAGGAACTTCCAAAAGAGTGATCACCAGTATCCTGAAAGATGACGCAAAAATCAACCAAATGATCTCTGATCAATACAATGAGGCTACAGGATTTAAGGGCGGCAAAAAGAATACTGGTTCAGGCGGAGACTTTTTCCAATGGGCTTACTTCCACTTCGGCAGGCTCAGTCTGAGTACTCCGGGCTGGTGGATTCCGGAAATGAAAATCCCAAAGGAAGATTCTGTTACGGTACCTAACAAAGACAAAAACCCGGAAGTAAATTTTCTTAGATGGGCCGAAAAGGAACAACTAACCAATTATTTTACCGAATGGACTAAGGTCGATCATCCTGATTTCCCGAACAAAACTGTAGAAGTGGGCGGAATACATCCATATGTGATGATCAATCCTCCTTACAATCTGGTGGAAGATATCAGCAATAAAAACAATGCCTTTATCTATCAACTGGCAGCTATGCAGCAAAATATCAGGATTGTCAATGTAGAAACGAAAGCTACCGATAAGTTACTGACTCGTATCACTGCCGAAATTTACAATGATGGCTTGCTACCCACCCATACGCAAATGGGAGACAGATCCAGATGGCTTAGAAAAATAAAAGTAGCAATAGAAACGGGCAATGATCAGGTAATCCTGTCAGGTAAAAAAATCGAACTGATCGACCGGATAGATGGTGATCAGTCAATGACAGTTTCCTGGCTTATAAAAGGAAAAGGTACTGTTAAAATCACTGCTGGAGCAGCACACACGGGAAATGATGAAATAACTGTTAAACTTAACAACTGATCGGGATGAGACAATATTTATATGTAACGACTCTATTAATAGCCAGCCTGATATTAGGTTTTCAGAGTGCTACTCAAGCGCAAAATGCACAGGAAGTATTTCAGGCAGCGGGAACACCGGGAAATCCTAAGGTACAAATTTCATTTAACAGATACTATACACCTGACGGATTGGAAGCGCTGGCCAGAAAAATCACCAATGCCTATCCGGATTTGGTAAAACTCAGTTCTATTGGCAAATCCTACGAAGGCAGAGAGTTATGGATGCTGTCTGTCACCAATTATAAAAAGGGTGTTGCTGACAGGAAGCCTGGCTTTTATGTAGATGGCAATATCCACTCCAATGAAATTCAGGGTGCTGAAATTGGAATCTATACAGCCTGGTACCTCACTGAAATGTATGGTGAAAATGACTTCATTACTGAGTTGCTGGACGACAGAATATTTTATATAGTACCAACAATTAACCCTGATGCCAGACATCACTACATGAAAGAGGTGAATAGCCCCAATAGTCCCAGAGCTGGTTTAATTCCTTTGGATGATGACCTGGACGGATTTTTTGATGAAGATGGGTTCGATGATCTGGACGGAGACGGTTCAGTAACCAGTATGAGGAGAAAAAGTGCGCTTGGCAATTACATAGTTGATCCTCAGGACCCGCGTAAAATGATTGCTGTAGGTCCTGACGATGTAGTTACCACACAGCGATATGAGCTGCTGGGTGGAGAAGGAATAGACAACGATGGTGACGGCAGGGTAAATGAAGACAGAAAAGGCTATTACGACCCCAACAGGGACTGGGGCTGGAACTGGCAGCCTGATTACATCCAGCGGGGAGCTTACAAATATCCTTTTTCCGTTCCGGAAAACCGCGCTGTTGCAGATTTCATCAAAGCACACCCAAATGTAGCTGGCGCTCAGAGTTATCACAATTCCGGTGGAATGATTCTCCGTGGGCCTGGCGCCAGGGAAGATGTGGATACTTACAATCGGGCTGATGTTCGAGTTTATGACGCCATAGGTAAAAAAGGTGCAAAACTCATTCCCGGCTACAGATATCTGGTAGTATATAAAGACCTATACTCTGTATTTGGTGGAGAACTCGACTGGTTCTACGGCGGTCGTGGTATTTACACATTTACCAACGAAATATTTACCTCATTCGCCTACTACAAGAACAAGGAAAGGAACAGAAATCAGCGATACGATTTTGACAAAGAACTGATATTTGGCGATGCTTTTACCGACTGGAAGGAATATGACCATCCCACTTACGGACTGATTGAAATCGGAGGTTTTAAGAAAAATTTCGGAAGAAATACGCCCGGGTTTCTACTGGAAGAAGAGTGTCACCGAAACATGGCTTTTACTTTGTACCATGCCTGGCATATGCCGAAATTATCCATCAGCGATGTTACTGAAAAATCCATAGGAAATGGACTCACAGAGATTACCGCTACTATCAGGAATGAAAGGTTGATACCGACTCACGCCAGTCAGGATCTTAAATACAATATCGAAAGACCCGATTATGTCACACTATCGGGTGCGAATGTATTAGCTTCTATGATTGTTGATAACGATGATTTTGGTGTTACCACCGAACAACTGACCAAAACCCCTGAAAAAATCCGTGTCGAGAATATCCCAGGTGTTAGTTTTGTCAAGGTAAGGTGGATCGTAAAAGACAAAAAGAACATAAAAATTACTGTTGATAGCGCCAAAGGAGGTATTGTGAGCAGATAAAACATTATTTATCCATATCAAAAGCTGTTCTGATTACCGGAGCAGCTTTTTTTATGCCTATTTACTTCAACCACTCATCAAGAATCGGGTTATAAATCAATCAAATCCACCGATTGTTCTTTATATTTAGAAACCAATATAACCTATTCGTAATGAAGAAATACCTACTATTATTATTAATTATCACATTTTCACTGACGGGCTATAGTCAACGTAGAAAAAAGAGGTCTGCTGCCACAACTACCAGCAGCCTTCAATATGACACTTCTTTGTATAATGCACTGAATTATAGGTCTATAGGACCATTCAGAGGTGGCAGGTCTTGTGCAGTTACCGGAGTGCCCGGTCAGCCCAATATCTACTATATGGGTACCACAGGAGGTGGAATCTGGAAATCTATCGATGGTGGTCAATCATGGAAGAATATCTCAGATGGGTTTTTCGGTGGTTCTATCGGGGCGATAGCAACAGGTAACAAAAACAAGAACATTTTATATGCCGGTACCGGAGAGAATACACTCAGAGGAAATGTTTCGCCCGGTTACGGAGGAATATTCAAATCCTACGATGGTGGTAAAACCTGGGAATCTATCGGATTGGAAAATAGCATGCAAATAGGCAGAATCAGGGTACATCCCGATAATGACAATGTTGTATTCGTTAGTGTGATAGGAAACATTTTCAAAAACACTCCCGATCGTGGAGTATATAAAACAACTGACGGTGGTAAAACATGGAAAAAAGTGCTCTACGTTTCTGACAAAGCCGGAGCAATGGACATCACTTTCGAACCGGGCAATGCCAGGGTATTATATGCTTCTACATGGAATGTAAACAGATCTCCATATGGCTTCAGCAGTGGTGGCGAAGGATCCGGACTCTATAAAAGTACTGACGGTGGTGATAACTGGACGAACATCTCTGCCAGCGAAGGATTGCCAGATGGCCCGCTGGGAATTATAGGAGTTGCTGTTTCACCTGTAAACCCGGATAGAGTCTGGGCTCAGATAGAAGCGAAAGAAGGAGGACTGTTTCGTTCTGATGATGCTGGTAAGACATGGAGAAAAATCAATACGGACAGAAGCCTGAGACAAAGGGCCTGGTATTATACAAGAGTTTATGCTGATCCCGTAAATGTTGACAGGGTATATGTGCTAAATGTTAGGTTCTGGCGTTCTGATGACGGTGGTAGAAATTTCAAATCAATTGGAACACCTCACGGAGACCATCATGACCTATGGATCGCGCCGGAAGATAACAAAAGAATGATTGTAGGTGATGACGGTGGCGGGCAGGTAACCTTCGATGGTGGCACCAACTGGAGCACTTATCAAAACCAGCCTACAGCACAGTTTTACAGGGTCACTACTGATAATTCATTTCCTTATAAAATCTATGCTGCCCAGCAGGATAACAGTACCGTTAGAATTGCTCATCGAACCAATGGTGCTTTTATTACTGACAGAGATTGGGAACCTACCGCCGGTGGTGAAAGTGCGCATATCGCTATTGATCCTACTGATAATGAAAAAGTATATGGTGGAAGTTATGGAGGCTATCTGACACAGGTAAATCATGAAACCGATCAGGTTAGAGTAATCAACGTTTGGCCGGACAATCCGATGGGACATGGAGCCGAGGATATGAAATACAGATTTCAATGGAATTTCCCTATCTTCTTTTCCCCCAATGACAGTGAGAAGTTGTACACCACATCAAATTACTTCCACGTAAGTAAAGACGAAGGTCAAAGCTGGGAAATTATCAGCCCGGACCTAACGAGAGCAGAACCAGACAAACTAGGCTCTTCAGGAGGACCGATTACGCAAGACAATACAGCTGTTGAATACTATGCCACTATTTTTGCAGCCTGTGAATCACCTTACGAAGAAGGGCTGTTATGGGCAGGGTCTGATGATGGTTTATTGAACGTATCGAAAGATGGAGGTAAAAACTGGGAGAATGTTACGCCACCGTCAGCTCCAAAATACCTGATGTATAACAGTGTAGAGCCCGATCCTTTTAACAAAGGAGGTTTATACGTTGCTGGTACATTATATAAATCCGGTGATTTCAAGCCTTATCTTTTCAAAACAGAGGATTATGGTAAAACCTGGAAAAAAATCACAAATGGTATTCCATCTAATAATTTCACCAGGGTATTGAGAGCCGACCCAGAAAGAAAAGGGCTGCTGTATGCCGGTACCGAAAACGGAATGTACGTATCTTTTGACGATGGTAACTCATGGTCTTCGTTTCAACTGAATCTTCCTTTGGTTCCGATCACAGATCTGGCCATTAAGGATAATAACCTGATTGTTGCCACACAGGGCAGAAGCCTTTGGGTGATAGATGATTTAACCTTAATTCATCAGCTCAATAACAACCTTGGTTCAAAGTCAGCTCATTTGTTCAAGCCAATGGATGGTTACAAAATGGGCAGAACGGGAGAAAGAGAATCATTGAAAATGGGACAAAATCATCACAGTGGTATCAAAGTATTTTACTACCTAAAAGAAAAGCCGGCTAAGGGCGATACAGTTACCTTGAGCTTCCTGGAAGCGAACGGTAATGTGATCAAAAAATACTCTACTGCCGACAAGAAAAATATGCTTAAAGCCTCCGCAGGCAGTAACAGCTTTGTTTGGAACATGCGTTATAAAGATGCAGAAGGTTTCGACGGATTGATTATGTGGTCAGGTGGACTTAATGGCCCTACGGCTATCCCCGGAAAATACCAGGTGGTTTTATCTGTCAATGGTGAGGAGCAAAAATCTGAATTCAGCATTCTGAAAGATCCGAGATCTAACGCTACCGACGCAGAGATCAAAGAGCAGTTCGACTTTCTGATTTCTGTAAGAGACAAACTGACAGAAACTCATAAGACGATTAAAGAGATCAGGGAGGTAAGAAAGCA
>JBCBHL010000262.1:0-10554 GCA_038525605.1 Bacteroidota bacterium | reverse complement strand
TTTCAATTTTCGTATTGATAACCTGATCCATTTTTTAGGAGCAATAAAATGAATTTAAATGCCGGATGTTTTTCATAGTGTAATTGTTTTATCTAGTCTAAAGGTAGGAGAATTCGGACAATTTGTAAAACAATGCTTCAACCAAAAATCAGCAATTCCAGAAGTTTGGTTTTAGAGTTAATCATGTGAAAAAAATCCGGCATTTAAATTCATTTTATTGCTCCTAAAAAATGGATCAGGTTATCAATACGAAAATTGAAAATCAAAATATTCGTTAACAATGGCGTTTTTCTCTTCATTGATGTATTTGATTAACTCTGTAGAAGCGGGTGAGAGGTTTTTTCTTTCATCATATATCAGGCTCCAATTGGTGGTAATCGGCAACCCTTTCATCGGAAATATGATCAGGCTTTCATTTGCCAATTCATTTCTCAATCCGATCAGTGGCATGATGGAAAAACCGATTCCTGCCAATACAGCCTGTTTCACAGCTTCATTTGATACCAGCTCCATTGTTTTATTTGATTTGATATTGTGCTCATCGAGAAAAGCTTCCATCGCCTTACGGGTGGCAGATCCTTTTTCACGGAAGATCAGGGTTTCATCTTTCATACTTTCCGACGTTACCTTTTTTCCATGATGCTTACTACTACCAACCATAAATAAACGGTTGGCCATCAGGTCTATTCTTTTGATTGGAATAGTTTCCGGCAGCAAGGAAACCAATGCAAAGTCGCTTTCATTATTACTCAGGCTCTCTATTACCTTATCCCTGTTGGACACGTCCACCGTCATTTCCACACCGGGATATGTTTCCATAAAGCCCTGTAAAAAATAAGGTATGATGTATTTTCCTGTCGAAACTACTGATACGCTAATTTTTCCGGTAAGCAGTCCGTTATATTGGTCAATCGTAGTTTTGATAGCATCTGCTTCCTTCAGAATATTTTTACTTACCTGCGCGATCTTTTGCCCAAAATCAGTCACATACAGCTGCCTGCCGATTACTTCTGTCAAAGGGATTTCAAATTGATCCTGTAACCTTTTTAGCTGAATAGACACTGCTGGTTGGGTGAGGTGCAAAGCATCTGACGCCCGGGTGATACTTTGAAATTCGACGATTTTAAGGAATACTTTTAATTGATGTAGTGTATAGTTCATTAACAAATGTATATGTATTTCATAAAAAAGTTAAATAAAAATTTATGAATTGTAATATACACCTTTGCAAAAAATATCGGAGTAGACCGTTATCTGGTTGATCAAAACGGGCACTTCAAGATATTACAAAGCTCAAAAACGTTTGAGCCTGATTCATACAAATCGTTTTAAAATAATTATTGAAAATGGACCTGCACGGCCTTACCGACAATTTAACAAACCCTGCCTTGTTATTCTTTTTATTGGGAATAATTGCAGTTCAGATCAAAAGTGACCTCCGCATTCCGGAAAGCTCATCAAAGTTTATTTCTATTTATCTTCTCCTGGCCATCGGCTTTAAAGGCGGTCAGGAATTATCACACAGTGGCATCAATCTGGAGATTATCCTCAGTATGGTATTCTGCGTATTACTGGCTCTGATTATTCCGGTTGTATCTTTCTTTATACTGAAAAGAAAACTGAGTGTAGCGAATGCAGGTGCCATAGCAGCCTCATATGGATCTGTGAGTGCTGTGACATTTGTAACTGCTACTTCTTTCCTGGAATTTGAACAGATTGCATTTGGCGGTCACATGATTGCTGTAATGGCGTTGATGGAAGCACCGGCAATCATTGTAGGAATCCTGCTGATCAATTACTACCGAAAATCTGAAAAGAAGACCAAGCTTTCCAAAATTTTAAGAGAATCTGTCACCAGTGGAAGTGTATTGCTAATTCTGGGGAGCTTACTAATTGGCTTTTTAGCCAATGAACAACAAGCCGAAGGCATCAAACCTTTCACAACTGATATTTTCAAAGGCTTTCTGGCAGTCTTCCTGCTGGATATGGGAATCAGCAGTGGCAAACATCTATCAGTGATGCTGAAAAGGGGAATTTATCCCTTCCTGTTTTCAGTGTTCATGCCATTTGTAAACGGACTCATCACACTGTTTATCAGTTTTGAAATTACTGACTCACCGGGTAATCAATTGCTGTTTGCCATACTGGCGGCTAGTGCCTCGTACATTGCCGTTCCCGCCACGATGAAAAACGCCGTTCCGGATGCTAACCCCAGTTTATATCTGCCGATGGCATTAGGCATTACTTTCCCAATAAATGTCATGATCGGTATACCCTTTTACTATTTCATCATTCAAATGATGTAACAGAAAAAATTCAATTAATCTGCGCTTTACTAAACTGTCTCTAAAGTCGGCGAAGTTATTTTGCCGGCTTTCACTATTGAGTCAGGTGCGATGTTTCAAAGAAATCATGGCTTTTGATGATGTACTTTAAAATATACAGGTAAGTTCATCGTCTGCATACTGTTATGAGCAAATCCAACGTATCCTTTTCCTGGGCATTCAGGGAATTTATATTGCCAAGAAAGAAAATAATTTCAATCGGTCTGGTTCTTATTCTAGTCAAAAGTCTGGTGACGGTCGTTCCCGCATATGCACCTAAAGTTTTACTGGACGATATCATCCCCAATAAAAATACAGAAGCTTTAATGTGGTTTATTGCCCTCATAATCGGCTCAATCCTCCTGCAGGCGCTCACTTCATTTACGCTGACGAGAATGCTAAGTGTAGAGGCGCAACATCTTATTTCGTTGCTCAGGGCGCAGGTACAGAAAAAATTATTAAAGCTCCCAATCAGTTATTTTGACGACAACAAGTCAGGTGCTTTAGTCTCGCGAGTCATGACGGATGTGGAAGGTGTCAGAAATATTGTGGGTACAGGGCTTATTCAGCTGGTAGGCGGAGGTATTACTTCCGTTTTATTTCTGGGTGTTTTGATATACATCAATCCCTGGATGACGCTTTTTGTGCTCGTACCGATCACTGTTTTCGGACTCGTCGCGATGAAAGCTTTTGGCTACCTACGGCCATTGTTCCGAAAGCGGGGAGTGATTAATGCCGAGGTAACCGGAAGGCTTACTGAAACTCTGAATGGCGTAAGGGTAATCAAGGGATTCAATGCAGAAAAACAGGAAAATATTATTTTCGAAAAAGGGGTAGAAAGGCTTTTTCAAAATGTAAAAAGTAGTCTGACAGCCACAGCGCTGATGATGAGTTCCGCTACTTTTTTGATAGGGCTGGCCACCACTGGCATTATGGGAATCGGCGGCTACTTGATGATTGACGGCACAATGAAAACCGGAGATTTTCTGGCATTTACCGTTTGCCTGGGTTTTATGATCGCTCCAATTGTTCAGATTGGAAATATCGGCAGTCAGCTCACAGAGGCAATGGCAGGACTCGACAGAACTCAGGAGTTGATGAATTTACCTGAAGAAGATAATCCACACCTCAGAACTAAAATACTTGATGAGATCAAAGGCAATATCGTATTTGATAAAGTATCCTTCAACTATGAGGAAGGCAAAGAAGTACTTCACAACATTTCTTTCGAAGCGCCTAAAGGAAGTGTGACAGCACTGGTAGGTTCTTCGGGATCTGGAAAGTCTACCATTGCCGGGCTTGCTGCGACATTTCTCAACCCCAAAAGCGGCACTGTAACACTCGACGGAGTTGATCTTTCTACAGTAAGTCTGCACAGTTTTCGCAAAAACCTTGGCGTTGTTTTACAGGATGATTTCCTGTTTGAAGGGACCATCAGGGAAAACATTCTATTTCCAAGACCTGATGCCACAGAAGAGGAGTTGCAGAAAGCAGTAAAAGGCGCTTATGTCAATGAATTTACAGATCGCTTTGAAGAAGGATTGGATACAGTAATAGGCGAAAGAGGAGTAAAACTGTCTGGTGGTCAGCGTCAGCGTATTTCCATAGCACGGGCACTACTTGCCAGACCCAAAATCATTATTCTGGATGAGGCGACATCCAATCTGGATACGGAAAGTGAGTCTTTTATCCAAAAGAGTCTGAATTTGTTGATGCAAAACAGAACTACCTTTGTCATTGCTCACAGGCTGAGCACCATTCAGCAGGCTGATCAGATTTTGGTGATCGAAGAGGGCAATATCGTAGAACGTGGCAAACATCAGGAACTGCTTGATAACAAAGGGAGGTATTATGAACTGTATACCTACCAGAGCAGAATCTGATTAGAGTTCATAAGAAACCTATTCGCTATCACTGGCATTAGATTGGTAAAGAACTATTTTGCCCAATGATGACCAAGTTTTATCCGATCTGTATTTTTCTGATGCTGCCAATGGCTGGTTTCGCACAATATGTCTATGAAAAACCAGTAACCCTGCAAGATGGATTAATTAGCGGACACCTGACTGATGCCGATCTTGACACCAAATTGATCAATCAGTTTATGGATGGACTTCATACTGAAGAGCATCAGCTGCACAGCATGCTGCTTTTCCGGAATGATCAATTGGTTTTTGAGGAATATTTCAATGGTTATGATGTGAACAGGCCACATGATCTCCGCTCAGTCACCAAAAGTATCAGCGCGATTTTGCTAGGTATAGCCATTAATCAGGGCTTTATCGAAAGCGTTGACGATCCGATATCCAAATACCTCGATTTCTCCGAGGAAAATAAAAACTTTGATCCCGGAAAAGCCCAAATCACGATTAAGCACCTCCTTACTATGAGTAGCGGGCTCGACTGTAACGACTGGGACAAGCGATCAAAAGGGCAGGAAGACAAGGTATATAAGAAAAAAGACCTGATTACCTACACCATGAATTTACCTCTGATCAATGATCCGGGAAGTCAGTCTTACTATTGCACAATGGGTGTCGTGCTAACGAAGGAAATCATTCAGCGGGCTTCCGCAATGCCACTCGATGTTTTTGCAAAAAAGTACTTATTTGAGCCGTTAGGCATTCATGATTATTCATGGGGATATACAGCGGACAACCGGGAAGTTATTCCTGCTGCGAAGCGACTTTATATGAAACCTCGCGACTTGGCAAAAATTGGCCTGCTGGTCAAAAACAAAGGAAAGTGGAACAAAAAGTCGATTGTCCCGGAAAGCTGGATCACAGAGCTGGCTACAGCTCATACCAAGATCACGGGCTTAAATTATGGTTATCTGTGGTGGAAGTTTCCGCTTGGTTCGGCAATCAAGCCTTATGAAGCGCTTGTTGCTACCGGTAATGGCGGCCAATACATCATCATTATCGAAGAGCTGGATTTGATCGCAATATTTACAGGTGGTGCTTATAACTCTGAAAAAGACAAACTACCCTTTAGCATTGTCAATCAGGTGGTGATTCCGAGCTTACACCAAAGTCAATAAGTTGATTGATATTAGAATCAAACCTGACGACATCCAACTGTTTTTTTTAGAGCAAACCTCAGGATTCAAATCTTTTACTAAACTCAGTAGTCAGGTCAGATTTAAATCGGTCAATTACGGCTTTTTCCTGCTCATCGAGTTCGATGCTCGACTTGGCAACAGCTTCCAGCACGTCGAACATAAACTCATATTCCGGATTGGGTCCCACTTCAATGCATTTTTGAAGCATCTTTTGATAGGTATCCTCTACATCGTTGTCTTTACCGGATTCATAATTAAATGACCAGAGGATCTCTTTCGACCAGGGGTGACTTTGCAGGATGTGTTCCAGGGTTGCTTTTTCTTCCGGTTGGATCTGTCCGTCTGCTTTCGCCAAGACGTAGATGAGTTCGCCAAATGCGTCGTATAGTTCTGTGTTGGTGCTCATAGGTATTGTTTTAATTATTAGACAATATTGCTTTCGTTTTTGTATTGATCAGTTTTTGATACTGAAAAAATCGAAGCTTGTAATTTACAGTAATTATGATTTCATAATTATGAATTAAAACTAAAAATTGACTGGTACTTTAAATCAAAAATCTGCATAATAAATCTGTCAGGATAATAGTCTTTTGTTGAGAAAATAGGTTTTAATAAAATCATATGGATAATCGGGCTGCCGCCTGCGGCGGCAGCCCTTACACACATAATCAAAGCAGCATGGAAACTGCTCTGAGATCCTCTCATCTTCATGAGAAAGGGGTCTTCATAACTATCAGGTCATCAATTTACCTACTCACCTGTCAACCGTCCATAGGCATGAAGCCTACACAACGGACTGGAAAATTTTATCACTGAATATTATTGAAGATTCGCTTTCTGAAGAAAGAAGACATCAAGGTCTGTTTGCTTTCAGATAGGATTCTATCCCTTCTATTTTTCTGGGTTTGATGGGCTCACCGACAGCTGTAAAGTCCCAATTGTTAACGCCGGAACGGACAAGCTTACCCATCATCATTGAGACATTGCCTTTGAATTTATCCTCTACTGAAAGGTTGAAAGTGGCCAGCACATCATTGACATAATCGGGCGTTCCTTCAAAAATTCTGACTTTTGAATAAGGGATTTGTCCAAAGTCGTGCCCCTCATAGGAGTTCAGATAAATATAGATAGTATCTACGTAGGGCTGTACTTTTGGCAGATCAATGGTGATAATTTCATTGTCGAGACCGTCATCGCCATCAAGATCTCCGGTGAGGTCATCACCCGAGTGTCTGATTGCGCCATTGTCTGATACCAATTTTCTGAAATAGATGGTTTCCGTGAGTTGGTTTCCGGCAAATAGAGACACTGCACCATCCAGGTCTACATTGATTGTTTGTGTTCCCGTAAGGGCGCTGAAGAATCCCTTTTTGGTGATGGCTCCCCAGTTGAGACCAATACAAATTTGCCTAAGTCTGATGCCGTCTTTTTCAAGTCTGATGGATGATCCCTTCTTAAGGTTGATTCCGGTTTTTTTATCGAGTGTTATCATGGTTTTTATTTTATGCGTAAATGTCAACGTATCCCTGTAATCCTTTTTCTGTCGCTATGCCCAATGCCTGAAATTTCCATTCATTGCCATCTTTGTTCAGTTTTCCAAATTCTACCTCGGTAGCTTGCGGATATTGCGCATCCAAATCATAACGAAGGATTTCTTCATTGGTCTCCACATCTACTATTCGGATAAAAGCATCGTCCAGCAGACCAAAACTGTGGTTTTTAATCGCTGCATCGTTTATCGTGACGACAAACAACATCTCCTCTACATTGCTGTCTACTGCAGGCAGGTTGATCAGAATCATTTCGTCATCACCATCGCCAACACCAGTTCTGTTATCCCCAGTATGTTCTACAGATCTGTCAGGAGAACGCAGGTTGTTATAAAAGACAAAGTGTTCATCTGATACCAGCTTTTTATTATTGCCCAACATAAAGCAGACAGCGTCCAGATCCAGGTTGTTACCGGGCTTCATATCCCAGCCGAGTCCTACAAGAATTTTCTTCAGTGAAGGTTTCTTTTTTGTCAAATCAAAGGAGTTCCCTTTTTTTAGTGAAATTGCCATAGTTTACTTAGTTTGTTTTAGTTGAAATCATGTGGTGTTTCATTGGAAATTGATTGCTTTCCAGGTTGTGTTCCTCATGGTTTTCGGTTAAAAAATTGATTGATTGCAGCTTGTTTTCTGCTTTCCTTAGCCTGGTTGTCTTCTTTTTCAAAGAAATTTTTAATCCTGTCTTCCTGGTCAGTGGAATCAGGTTTTTGATCCTGCCCGGAAAAGAAATCAGATACTGTTTGCTCCCTGACATCATCGGTGTTCGTGTGATATTTCAGTTTTTCAAGGAGTGTTCTCTTTTTTTCTTTCAGATCAGGGTCTTCAGATGGCGTTAGTTTACCAAATACCTGTTCTATCAGTACTTGTTGGTTTTGCTGAGAGGCACGTAATTTTTGGGTTTTTTCTTCATTAATTAACTCTTCCAGCGTCTCGATTGATGCTTGCTGGCTGGCTTCCATATAGGCATCTATAGAATCTTCGCCTCCTCTTATTTCCTCGATGGCTTCTGACTTACTGGTTGCTTCCAGAATAAGCTCGTCAAACTTTGACAACTCATCGGACTCATCCAATATCATTAACTGTTCGGAAAGATCCGCTTTTAGCTGGGACGCATCCACATTGGCCTCACCCAATGATTTCTTCGCCTTTAGCTGATCTTTGGTCAGATGAAAGTGATTTTCCTGCGACAGCAGTTTCTGTCTTGTTTGCTGCAGGTCTTTAATTACCCGCTTATACTGTACAATTTGACTGTAAAGAATCTCACTTTCTTTGTACAGGTTTTCAGCATTCAATTCATCGCCACTTTTGAGTGCAGCCTTGGCACACTCAATTTTACCCTGATGCTGCTGCGAATAATCCTGTAGTTTTGTCAGTAGTTCCGATTCCTGGTGAGCAATTTTCTGGCTTTGCTCTTTAACAGATGCGATGGCTGTTTCCAGGTCTTGAAGTACAACCTCTAATCGTGGTTCGGAGTTGGACTCTCCATTATTTTTCAGCAGTTTTAATAAGCGTTCCAGCATTAGTTTTAAGTTAAGTAGAGTTAAGTGTGTTATTCAAATATTTATATTTATTATTTGAATATGTATATTCACGTATTTTGTGATAGAAATGTTACAATTTAAAATTTATATCGTGATATTTTAGGTGATTTCTGGCATAGAAGTTGTACTATTTTCAGGCTGTTCAATACCCTTCAAAAGTATATAGTTTATATACTTTATCACCATTAACTAACTCATTTACAGATAATTATAAAATAGCCAATAATTTTAGCTAATGTGAAAAATCAACTATTCTGATTAGGAAAAAATATTTTGAAATTTTTTCGACAAAACTTTTTTCCGGCTGGTAAAATAGGCCTCTAATAAAAGTAAACTGTTTATTTTTTCGATAAATAATGATATATAATCAAAGATATTTTCAGCAAATCACCGGAACAAAGAATCAATCAACCGCCAAAAATATTGGCGTTTCTGCTGTAACTTAGATCAGATCAAACACAAAATGACCGCCATACTTTTATGAATATCATTTCTTCAAGAAAATCGATTTCTTTTGTCAGTTATCTATGCTATAAATGAGCAATGAACTCATTGGGTGTATCGATTGCACGAAAGGTTGTATCATTTGTAATGTAGTCACTCACCTGCGGAAAAGTCCGATCAAATAACACATAGTGTTGAAATCTTTATCGGGCTCACCGAGGGTAGTGAAAGCAGGTACTGAGACGAATATATATGTGAACTCTCAAACAACTATTTTGGCACAAAAAAACCCTGACTATATAGCCAGGGTTTCAATACTTGATTTTATATGAAAGAAATTCCTATTCTTCGGCTGCCTCTCTTTGCGCTGCGTCAGCAATTTCCGGTGTTAACACCTGCCTTCTAGTCGTGACAGCCCCAACATTGAAAAAACCCAATACCTCAGTATCAGAACTTTCATCTGCCGGGAAAATATTGGTGCTCACATTGGCAAGTGGTTGTGCAAACAAAGCACCGAAACCACCAGCACGGTCTGTTTGAATGATCACTTCATTCAGAAAGAAAAATGCCGGCTCGCTAATGGAAATAATTTCCACGTACAACTCATCATTTATCGTATAAGGCGGCAGGAACTGATTGTCATTTTCAGGATCTTCATCGAATGGGTTTACCCCATTTTGGATTGGCTGAATAAACACAACACCGTCTACATTTCCGCCTCTGCTAAAGCCTGCATCATATGCCACATTGATCTCATTGGGCTTATTTAGAAACTGACCATTTTTAGATGCCTGAATCCAATAAGTATCTCCTATACCGTCAAAGTCTCTGGCGACAAACTCAGCTATGTAATAATCTGTCATAAAGAAGTCGTCAGCTTCTTCATAAGTGAACTTGATGGAATCAATTTCAGGAGAACGCCCCATTTGAGTGGCAGAAACAAATACCTCATTGTCCGTTTCAACGGTTAGCAGATATTGCCTTCCTGTGACGCCAAATACCTGGCCATTTACTGGCTGCCAGGTATAAGCAGAATCATTTTCGATGAAATCGAAACGGTTTCCTTCACTATCTTCTATGTAAACAGTCGCATTAGGCACCTTCTCAGGAAACACATTTTCGAAATACGGTTGTGTTCTTGTAAGGAATATATTTTGTGCCTCGTCTTTATTGTTGACCCAGGCATCTACCACTAATATAGGTTCTGCTTCTATCAAATCAGGGTTAATCACATCTTCGCAGCTGGAAGCTAATATTAAGATTGTGATTATATATAGTATATTTTTCATCTGTTCTTAAAATTTGAAGTTGTAACTAAAAGCAGGAATAAAGCTTCCTAAAATCGAAACCTGATTGGCAGCTGTCGGAATAGGCTGTCCGGGAGT
The DNA here is from genome assembly GCA_038525605.1 of Bacteroidota bacterium. Lineage (GTDB taxonomy): Bacteria > Bacteroidota > Bacteroidia > Cytophagales > Cyclobacteriaceae > JANSWY01. Next base: position 249 of record JBCBHL010000262.1, on the reverse strand, counting down.
AGGCCTCACATCTCCCTGAGCAAAATAAATAGCAAACGGGTTTCTTCTGTTATATAGGTTATAAACAGAAAGCACGAGCGAGTCTTCCCCTTTGTTTTTATCTTTCTTCCCAATAATTACATTTTTAATCGTATAAGAAACGTCCAGTCTGTGGTATGCCGGAATTCTGAAATTATTACGACTATTGGTAGAGTTATGGGGAAGAAAGATAAAAACAAAGGGGAAGACTCGCTCGTGCTTTCTGTTTAT
>JBCBHL010000261.1:0-10572 GCA_038525605.1 Bacteroidota bacterium | reverse complement strand
AAAATTTGTCCGGTGCGGTTGACAAACATTTGAAATAATTGTAGTTTACAATATGGCTCTATACACAATAAATATTAACAACAAAGAACATCAGGTTGATGTAGATCCGGATACCCCGTTGTTGTGGGTATTAAGAGATCATGTAGAATTAGTTGGCACAAAGTTCGGATGCGGAATCGGGCAATGCGGTGCGTGTACCATTCACTTCGATGGAGTGGCAACCAGATCCTGCTTGTTACCGGTATCAGCAGTTGGAGAAACTAAAATCACGACGATCGAAGGTTTATCCGAAGAAGGAGATCATCCTGTGCAAAAATCGTGGATTAAGTTCGATGTGCCTCAATGTGGCTATTGTCAGGCCGGGCAAATGATGAATGCAGCATCTCTGCTGAAGCAAAACCCAAGCCCCAGCGATGAAGACATTGAAAATGCCATGAATGGTAATATCTGTCGTTGTGGTACCTATGTCAGAATAAAAGCTGCTATCAAAGATGCAGCACAGCAGGCATAATGCTAATCTATTCATTTCTCAAATCGTACTAACATGACATTAATCAATACAAAACATAACAGAAGGTCATTTCTTAAAGCATCTGCATTGGCAGGTGGAGGGATGATGCTTGGGTTTAGCTGGCTTACCTCCTGCAAACCTACACCGGAACAACTCAAAGCCATGCCGGAAGAGTGGTTCGATATCAATGCTTTTTTAAAAATTGGTGACAATGGCATTGTCACTATCATGTCACCCAATCCTGAGATTGGACAAAACGTAAAAACCTCTATGCCTATGATTGTGGCCGAAGAGCTGGACATAGACTGGAAAGACGTAGTAGTAGAACAAGCAGGACTGGATACTAAAAACTACAGAAGACAGCTCGCCGGTGGTAGCCAATCGATCCGTCAGGGTTGGCAAAGCCTGCGAATGGCAGGAGCAACTGCCAGAAGAATGCTCATGGAAGCAGCCGCCAAACAATGGAATGTTCCTGTAGGTGAGTTAAAAACTGCAAAGGGAATTATCAAGCATAGCTCAGGCAAAGAAATTGGTTATGGAGCCATCGCCTCTGCCGCCGCCTCTGTAGAGATTCCGGAAAAAGTTGAACTCAAAGACCCTAAAGACTTTACCATCATTGGTCAGCCAACGAAAAACGTTGATGGACCAAAAATCACCAAAGGTGAGCCTCTTTTTGGTATTGATTACAAAAAGGAAGGAATGCTTACTGCCATGATGGTACACGCACCTGCATTTGGGATGAAAATCAAATCAGTTGACGACAGTGCCGCTAAAGCTATGCCGGGTATAAAAGATGTGATTACCATCAATACCCTGCCGGAAGGTGTTGAAAGGCAGTGGTCAGATAGATCTACAGCCTTTACCGAGCTGGTTGTGGTGGTTGGAGAAAGTACCTGGCAGGTGATGAAGGCCAAAAAAGCACTCAATATCGAGTGGGAAAGTGAAAGCAAAGGAGAAAGCACAGAAGAATATACTGAGGCACTTGTCGACCTGATAGAAAATGGTAAATCCTCCGACAACAGGCGACTGGATGGCGATCCTGAAAAAGCATTTGCGAATGCAGCTAAAATCATAGAACAAACGTATAGCGCACCCTTCCTTGCTCACAATACAATGGAGCCAATGAATTTCTTTGCTGACGTAACCGCTGACAAAGCGGAACTCACCGGCCCGATTCAGACCCCTGAAAACCTTAGAAAAACTGCATCTGCGGTACTGGGAATGCCTGAAGATAAAGTATCCGTAATGATGACCAGAATGGGTGGCGGTTTCGGTAGAAGGCTATATGGTAACTTTGGTTTGGAAGCTGCTGTTATCTCGCAAAAAGTGAAAGCACCTGTAAAGCTGATTTATACAAGGGAAGATGACATGACCCAGGGAACCTATCGACCTGCCTATGAAATGAAGTATAGAGCAGCGCTGGATGAAAATAATGAATTGATCGGTTTCCACGTGCGTGGAGCAGGAATTCACGGAAGTTCAGTGTTTGCCGACAGGTTTCCGGCCGGAACAGTCGACAATTACGTTGCAGAATCATTTTCATTGAAATCCAATATCTCAACAGGTGCATGGAGAGCTCCGAGATCTAATTTCACCGGATTTGCAGAACAGGCATTTCTTGATGAGATAGCAGAGGCTGCTGGCAAAGATCCGATAGATTTCAGACTCAGCCTCTTCGACAGAGCTATCAAAAAACCTGTTGGCGATAGAAACGACTATGACGCAGAACGTTATGCGGGAGTTTTAAAGCTTATCAAAGAAAAATCGAACTGGGGCCAGGAAATGCCGGGCGTTAGTCGTGGAGTTTCAGCTTACTATTGTCATAATTCCTATGTGGCACAGGTGATTGATGTGATTATGCAGGATGGTGAACCGAGAATCAAGAAAGTCTGGTGCGCGATCGATTGCGGAATCGTGATCAATCCGGAAGGAGCCAGAAATCAGGTCGAGGGAGGTATCATTGACGGTATTGGACATGCCATGTACAGCGCAATGACCTTCGATAAGGGAACTCCCGACCAGAGTAACTTCAATCAATACAGGCTGATTAGACACCGGGAAGCTCCGTTGGAAATTGAGACTTTCTTCGTGCAAAATGGCATAGATCCTACAGGTTTAGGAGAGCCTTCTCTCCCACCAGTAGCAGCCGCACTGGCAAATGCGCTTTATGCTGCAACGGGAGAAAGAGTGACTAAACAGCCTTTTAAAGCACATTTTAACAAAAAGGCAACTGCACTTTAAGCAAATTGATGACTGCATTTACCGGGAGATGGTGAATGCGGTCAATATTCTAATCTTATGACGCACGAACTTGTCAATATTTTTGAAGCATTCGAAAAGGCAAACGCTGAAGGTATCAAAACGGTACTTGCTACAGTAGTAGACCTGGATGGCTCTTCTTATCGGAGACCAGGAGTTAGAATGCTGATCTTGGAAAATGGGCAGATGATTGGTGCAGTCAGCGGTGGCTGTGTTGAAAAAGAAGTTGCCAGACAAGCACAGGAAGTCTTTGAAACCAAACAAGCAAAGATGATGACCTACGATGGTCGTTACAGATTGGGTTGCGAAGGTGTCCTGTATATTTTGATTGAGCCTTTCAATCCCAAAAAAGTACTTTCTGCGATGCTGAAAGAATGCCTGGAAAAAAGAGACACTTTTGAGATTACATCAGATTATGTGCGTTCTGTTGGCCTAAATAGTCAACTGGGAACTACCATCTCTTTCAAAGGGAATAAGCATTATTCGGTTTCAGGCATAGAAAGAATGAAAGAGCAGGAATCACTGACCTTTTCTCAAACGATGCATCCCTGTTTCAGACTATTGATTATTGGTGCCGAACACGATGCGGTACAGTTGTGTCAGGCAGCAGCATTTACAGGTTGGGATGTGATTGTTGGTTGCTCAGCAAAAGACCCAAAACGACTTGCTGACTTTCCGGGAGCAAAATCCGTTACTCCCCTATCAGATGATTTATCGGAAATCACGATGGATGAGCAGACGGCCATCATCCTGATGACCCATAATTTTGCCAGAGATTTGAATTTTCTCATGGCTATCAAAGATCGGTTCAAAGGATATATCGGATTGCTGGGATCCTACGACAGGCGTGAAAAAATGATCACCCAACTGATTGAAAAGCATCCTGATATCGACATGGACTTCCTCGATAACATTCACGGTCCATCAGGCCTGGATATTGGAGCGGAGACTCCACAGGAAATCGCCATCTCCATCATTTCTGAAGTGCTAGCTTTCACAAGGAAATCAACACCTATGAAGCTAAGAGTCAAAACCGGAAGAATTCATTCGTAGTAATTAGATAATTATGAATTAGGTAATTATGAATTATGAATTATGAATTGCTTAATTATGAATTGGAAAACTAATTTTTATTTTAAAATATCAACATACTGAAATACAATTGTTTACAAAAATAATTCAAAAGAAAAATCATAGAGAATTACACTTCTAACGTTTTTCTAACTTAAAAATATTCTTCAAAAAAAATTCATTAGATAAGTTAATGCTACGAATTCTTTCAAAAAGAACATTAATACTCGTATCAACCACAAAATTTTTCCTCATGAACACCTATAATTTAAGCACAAATATGAATCAGCTACATACTTGCTATCATGTTTTTTAAATATCTAATATCCTTTGCCATAAGTAAAAATAAATTTAATCTATTGATTGATAGAACCAACCATCACTTAGCTTGGTCCTCATTCAAGATGAGTATTGGTCAAATACTAAACTAAAATTATCCGAAACAGCCTATTAAAGGACTATTTTACAATACACATCCAACTAACTCTTACGATATATCATTGATTCATAAATCCGCAAACACCTTTGGCTCTTAACCGATTCGGAAAATCGATTTACATTTTTTGCAATAAATGGTATTTAACCCAAGGGCAAGCCCTGGACTAGGTGTCCCCGACCCTAGTTTCCGATGCAAGCATCGGGGAACTAGACGGGGTCTCCCAGACCAAACCTTCTCGTCTGCCAAGTCCTTCGCCAAAGGCTATGGCCGCCGGAGAAAGCATTCGCGAAGGTAGATTCAATACAAGCGATTCCTATCCATGAAAAACTCTTCCCGAGGCTTTAGCTTTTCATGTGACTAAAAAACTATGTCTGCGATTGACAAAAACACTGGCTGACAAGACATTGGTAATTTCAAACATATTGAACCGCAGAGGCTCTCTCGCAAAATTTTCAAAGACTACACTTAGATATTGTGAATGTACTTTTTATAATCAAACTATGATAAACTATAATTCAACACCGTTTGGGTAAAAAATAAATATGAAAGTCTAATAGGCATGATACGGCATCTTATATTTTTGCTTGATAGGTGTATAATTCGTAATATCTACCCTCCTTCTCTATCAGCTGATCATGAGTTCCCTGTTCCAATATCCTACCTGCTTCAATCACCAAAATTTGATCTGCTTTCTTGATAGTACTCAATCGATGCGCGATTACAATACTCGTACGGTTTCTCACCAGTGCAGAAAGAGATTTTTGGATTAGCAATTCACTTTGAGTGTCCAGATTAGAGGTTGCCTCATCTAGTATCAGTATTTTAGGATCTGCTAAAATAGCCCTTGCGATATTAATTCGTTGTCGCTGACCACCAGATAACTTGACACCTCTCTCACCAATCATAGTGTCCAGACCATCTTCAAACCTATCGGTAAATTCATCAACATAGCCGGCTTTCACAGCCATTTGTAACTGTTCTTCTGAAGCTTCCGGTTTAGGAAAGAGGATGTTTTCTTTAATTGTTCCTTCAAATAGAAAATCATCTTGCAATACAACCCCCAGATGCTTTCTAAAACTACTCAGCTTTACTTTGCTCAAATCCTTACCATCAACTGTAATTGTACCTGATTGTGGCTTTAAAAATGAGGCAGATAAGGCGGCTACCGTTGATTTACCAGAACCAGAACTCCCCACTAAAGCAATAACAGACCCTGCTTTCACATCAAAATTAATATCATGAAGTACTTTTTTATCCTCTTCGTAAAAAAAGGATACGTTTTTAAATGCTATATCTCCATTTAACTTATCCAAAACCAGGTGACGCTGATCGATTTCTTCTTCTGAGTTATTTTTCATCAGCTCATCGGTCCTATCCAGTCCTGCCAAAGCTTCTGTGAGTAACCCACCAAGTTGACTGAGCTGCTTTACGGGACTGATCATAAAGGCCAGTAATAAGGAGAAGAACAGGAAGTCTCCAATGGTCATATTACCACTAATGATCTGATGAGCACCAACACCCATCATAGCCACAGTCGCTAAACCCAGCAACACAATTGAAATACCATCTAAGGTGGCCTGTGTGGTTAAGATTTTCTTCTTGTTCATAAAAATCTGCTCCGCCCCTTTTTTGAAGTTATCAGTTTCTTGCTTTTCTGCATTGAATCCCTTGATAACTTTCACACCAGAAAGGGTTTCAATCAATCTTCCACTGACATCTGCAATAATTTTTCTATCATTCTTATAGACGGGTCTCACGTACTTAAAGACTTTCAGTGCCAGTATGGCAAAGACGGAAACAGGAAGAAATGCCGTAAGTGTCATGACGGGACTTATCTGAATTAATAAGACGATTGAAACCAGTGCTGTAATAACTGCTCCTACTAATTGTACCAGTCCCGTGCCTATCAAATAACGTAACCCTGTCACATCATTCATAATTCTTGATACCAAAGCACCTGATTTGTTACTGTCAAAAAAGCCTGTAGGCATTGAAAGAACCTTTTCCTGTAGCTTTGTTCGCAGCTTAAATATTAATTCATGAGATTGAACTCCTAATATTCGGGTCAATGAAAAGGTGGTAATTCCCTGTATCAGTAATGAGCCAAAAACGATCACCAACAGCGCGTAAAGACCTTCAACATCCTTATTTGGTATTACCTCGTCTACCAGAGTTTTCGATTTCCACGGTATGACTATCGCCAGCAAACGATTGATGGTAATGAAAATTAATCCAATAAAAAGAACTTTTCTTCTGGGCCAGGTAAATCGCTTAAAAGCACTAAAAATGTTGGCACTTTTCTTCTTATTAATCTCGTCTTTGGACATTTTATACCTAATTAAAAGAGATAACGTAATTGGGTGATCGCCTGATAACTTAAAATGATATCTTGTAGTAGTTAAATCAATGCAATAGTGCTGTTTGATAATAAATAAAGCTCTACTTTCATCTCTTCATTCTTAACTTAAAAACAGAGGAAATCCAGCTTTATTTCTTCAATGCTTTTCAGAAACTACGAGTTTTTAAACTAACTAATCTAAAACATGAGACAATTGCAGCAAACTGTTTTATCTGTCTTGCTGTAGAGTATACAAACCTATTGAAGCATCTAAAAATTTACCTCAAATAATTTATCCCCATTTTCTTTTTATTGATAAGGTAGTTAAAGAAAATATAAAGAAGCTACATTTCAAGGATAGCTTCTTTATATGTTATAGTTGTATGGCTAACATTAATTGTTACTCTCCAGGTTTACGAAGTTACCTACTTCTCCTCCTACTAAGTCAAAGGCCTTTTCAGCTGCTCCAGTAGCTGGGTCATAGCTGTAGTAGGCTGTTTCAGAACTGGTTTCTACAGGTAAGTACCATTTACCATCAATTTCAGTAATTGTAAATCTATGATTTACGTTTTGAGATGGAATGCCTTCTATCGGCACTACAGTTTTTGCATTCAAGTCGATCAAACTCCATGCTGCATTTTCAGCTTCGTTTAGAATGACCTGGATTTGCACTTGCTGTTCTGCTGATAAGGCAGCAGGATTAAAACCCACAGAAGCCAAAATAGCAATAGCTTGCGCCGGTGTATCTACAGCCACTGAGGAGATTGCCATTCCATTACCTATGTAGGTAAAGCTGTTGAATGCCTTCAAAATGAGGTTCATTGGATTTAAAGCTCCTGCGACATCCAATTCAAATGTAGGGTCAAAATCGGTAGCACCACTATTAACTCTATGTAATCTTGCAGGTGCACCTGTCAATAGGTCTCCTTGATCAGTAATGTAAAGATTACCGTTTTCGTCTACATATCGTCCACCAAAAAACTGATTATGCCTAACCGGACCTTCTAATTCTATTTCGATGTTGCCAACAAAAGTACCTGCATCTATGTCTGCAATATGTGTTACCAGTGGATTGTACCATATGGGGCTTGTAAGACTACCTAATGGAGCAAATACCTGATTATCTCTTATATAAAATTCCCTGTATCTAGTCACCTCTTCTCTGGGATACAATGCGCCACTCATGTCGATAGACCCTGAGAAAGTCATGTCATCTGGATTGAAAACATTAATTGCAGTAGCATCACCATAATCGTAATAAACGCCTGTTTCTGAATCTCTGATCGAAATCGGGTCCACCCTTCCCATCGTTGTTAATTGACCAGCAACTTGTATTTCACCGTTTTCATCTACTACTATTTTCGAAATTCCACTGGTACCATCTGTGTTTTGCAAATAAAGGGCACCATTAAAAGCATCCTGAACATTAAATGCTAAGAAATCAAATCCGTCACTTATATCGGCAGTTCCTGTTGGCAATGTTTCAAAATACTTAACAAGACTGGTATTATTTGGAGTGACAACTGATATGACAAATCCTGTCGTTTTATTTGTGGGCCCAGTAGGTCCGTTACCCTCATCATCGTTACAGGCTGTGAAAGTTATTAGTATCCCTATCGTCATCAAGAGAAACAGCCTTAAAATACTATTATTGTTCATCGATTTATTAGTTTTTATTAGTTCTATTTAGTTTATAAATAATCTTTAACATGATATTTCTACTGGGCTTAGGAGCCCTGAAATTGTCAAATAAATCAGTATCAAAAACATTATTAAGTCTTGCACTGAAGGTTAGTCCTTTGGCAATACCACTATAACTTAATCCGACTGAATGATCGTGTTGGGTTGGTATAATATTGTCGGGGTTAGCAGTTCTGATGTCCTGTACAAAAGCAATGCTAAATCTGTTCACATAAAAGTAGCTCCAGAAAAGATTCAATCTATCAGCAGACTTAAATACACCTTCAAACGTGTAAGAAGCAGAAGTATTGAATAACATATTTGGAATATTTGGAATCTGTACGCCAATAAATGAATCGTCCCTTATATCATCAGAGTCAGATAGTGCAACACTTTGGTAGGTGAAGTTAAAATCAAGTTTGAGGTTTTTATAAGGTTTTAAATTAGTAGAGAGCTCAACTCCCTGAGATCTTACCTGTCCTTCATTGATAAATATGGAAACTGCTCCATCACCTAATGCTAACAACCTGATCAAATCTTCCTGATCCCTTAGAAAAGCATTTAAATCCATATTAAAAGTAAAATTCTGGCTGCTGACTAGATTGAGATTCAAACCAAGATTAACGTTATGGCTTCTTTCAGGTTTTAAATTAAGGTTTTGTAAAATGTTGGCAAAATTGCCAAAGTATTCTCGTATGGTTGGAATTCTGATCGCTCTTTCATAGCTAGTACGAATAAACGCCTTTTCAGAAATATCATATTTTAAAGCAACTCCTCCCCCATTAAATGATCTTTTGAATGTTAAAAAAGGAAGTGATTCCGTATTGAAATCTCCAGGAAAATCTATATCGATTGCCTGAGCGTTATAAAAATAGTTTTTATAAAAAACTGTTGTTGATAGATCCTTATCTTTGAGCCACGACGATTCATACTGAAATCCAAAAATATTGGTTCGAAAGGATGATTTTATTTCATTAGGATCAAGAACAACATCTCTCACTGTAATTCTGTTTCCAACAGGATCCTCTCCAAATATTTGATTGTACCCTATAAAATTACTTGCTGTTAGATAGTGGTCTTTGTTGATAGAGTATTTTAATGTACTTCGATGTGATGTACCGATATTGATACCGCTGCGCTGCGTAGGAGCCCCAAGTTCTGCGCCATTGGTATCTTTTGTAGGTAATAAATTTCCCTCCCAGTCATAGATATTGGTCGTAGAATCATCTACAAATGTTCTAGTATATGAAAAGTTAGAGCTCTGATTAACATTCCAGCGATCACCGAACCCTTTACTGTAGCTGATCGTTCCTAACATCTGGTTGGCAGCCCGTGTAGCTTCGCCAAAGGGACGTCTAGTTACCCTGGCTCCATTTTGCAACTCGTCAAAACGATTCGTGTATCCTACCGACATCTTAAATTTATCCGCCCATTTTGTATCATAAATCTGCATATTTCCTTCCATAAAATATGATCGGTGAACGTTATGAAATCTTCGTGCGGTGATTCTATTTTCAACAGCTACGGTATCAATACCACCAAACCTATTTTCAATTACTTCAAAAGAAATGTTAGGTACATCACGCATTCGGTAGTTATTGTCTGAGAAGTTGTAAAATCCGGAGAAGCCAAGTGTCATTTTTGGATTCAATTCCTGTTTTCCAATGAAGGACATTCTGTGTGTATTGAAAGAGCCGACCTGATAAGTAGCTTCCATATAGGTTCCTTTGATGTTTCTGGTGATAATGTTAATTCCTCCGCCCAGAGCATCGGTGGCCACATCAATGGGAATTACTCCCTTATACACTTCCACCCGTTCCACCTGACTGATTGGTATCGCATTCAGCGCCAGTCCATTTCCCAAAAATTCAATAGGCGTACCATCAAGATATATTCGAACAGACCGTCCTGAAAGCCCATTTAAGCTGAATGAGATATTACTACCTAAACCGCCCTGTTCCCGAACCTGAACACCTGTCGCCTTTTTAATCAGATCTCTTGCACCAAGAGGCTGAGCTCTTAAATCTTTTGATTCCAATACTGTCATTTGAATCGGATCTATCGATTTCAAAACAGCGTCAGACTCACCAAGAATTACTACCTCACTTAACAAATCTGTTGAAGGCTTGAGCTTTTGATTAATCGTAGTAGTCCTGTTCTTATTGATTTTTATTGTGATCAGTGCTTTCTCAAAGCCCAAATAAGAAAATTCCACTTTATATGAACCCATTGGAACATTGTGAAATTGGTACCTTCCATTCAAATCTGAAATAC
>JBCBHL010000260.1:0-10591 GCA_038525605.1 Bacteroidota bacterium | reverse complement strand
ATAAAATATCATCACCAACAGAAAGATCAGTAACAAACTGAAAAAGACGAAAAACGGATGATATTTTATACCACTGGACCTAAAGGACTGAATTCATCTATCAAAGAATCGAAATTTAAATACAAAGTAGTATACTGGCTTGAGGAAATTGCCAGAACAATTAATTCCTTTAAATTGTCAGGAAATACCGCTTTACCGATTCGAAGGACGGATTATAATGTAAATAATTACCTTAAAAACAGAAAAGTACACTTTGGTGTACTGATTTCGCAATACGCTTTTATACTTCTTTTCAAAGCACTGGTAACAGGCGGTCTACTGATCATCGGTACCATCCTGGTGGTAAACCGTGAGATTACTTTAGGGCAGTTTGTTGCTGCGGAAGTCATCATTATACTGACACTCAGCTCTGTGGAGAAAATAATTATGTACATGGACGTTGTCTATGACATGCTGACTGCTGTAGACAAGATTTCTCATGTAACTGACCTTCCTTTGGAAAAAAGCGGAGGATTGGATATTCCTAAGGAAATGCAATTGAGGGGTTTTAACGTGGTAGTCAAAAACCTCAAATACAAATTTGCCGGAAAGAAAGATTATGCTCTCAAAGGTGTTGACCTGACCATAAAAAACGATGAGAATATTTGTATTGCCGGAAGAGGGGGGTCCGGAAAGACAGTCCTTACCAATACAATAGCGGGTCTTCATAATCAATATGAAGGCATTATCACTGTCGAAGGATTTTCATTGAGAGATTTGGATCTCACTAATTTAAGAGACAAAATTGGCAAGAATGTGTCGCAGGAAGACATTTTTGAAGGAACAATTATGGAGAATATCCTGCTTGCCAAACCGCATGCTACTGCTGCTGATGCTTTGTGGGCAATTGAGATGGTTGGGATTTCGGATGAAATCAACGGCATGCCGGAAGGTTTGAATACGCAGATGGTCAGTGCCGGAAAAGGTTTGTCAAAAAGTTTGATTAACAAGATTATTTTAGCCAGATGTTTAGCTAAGAAACCGAATCTGTTGATATTAAACGATTTTTTTAACGATTTTTTAAAGAGTGAGAAAATTAAACTGATGAGTACTCTGGCAGATAAAGAGAACCCCTGGACGCTGATTGTCGTATCTAATGATCCGATCATTATGGCTTCATGCGACAGAGTGGTTTTAATGAAGAATGGGTCAATCAAGACGCAAGGTACTTTTGAAAATTTGTTGTTGACTGAAGATTTGAAAGATATTATTAACTAGTATTTGGTTATGGACGTAAAAGACGAAGTTACGAACAGGGAGCTTTACACGCTCAAAATATTAAAAACACCGAGTGCTGGAAGAATGTTGGCACGTTGGCTGATGGGTTTATTCATTGTATTTTTCATCATGCTTTTCATGCCCTGGCAGCAGAATATCCGGGGTAAGGGTTACATAACAGCCTTTACGCCTGGAAACAGACCACAGTCTATTGAATCTACTATTGCAGGTAGGATCGCTGGCTGGAAGGTTCGGGAAGGCCAGTTTGTTGAAAAAGGAGATACCATTTTGACACTTACTGAGATCAAAGACAAATTCTTCGACCCGGAATTACTTCAGCGACTGAAAGAACAGGTAGAAGCGAAGGCCAGCAGTATTATTTCCAAAGAGCAAAAAGTAGAATCTCTTGAAGATCAGGTCGCTGCTTTACGAGTGGCACTTGATGTGAAGTATCAGCAGGCGCAGAACAAAATTACTCAAACGGGATTAAAGCTAGTCAGTGACAGTGTGGATTATGAGGCGGAAAAAATCAGGTTTGAAAACTTTAAGAACCAGTTTGAAAGAAACAAGACTTTATATGAGTCTGGTAACATTGCTCTTACGAAGTATCAGGACATAGAATCAAAATTTCAGGAATCCAAAATGAAGGTGGTTTCTTCTGAAAACAAGTATTTTCAGACCAAAGCCGAACTTGTCAACACCGAAGTTGATTTAAATGGAATTAGGGCCGATTATCAGGATAAAATCAGTAAGGCACAATCTAACATTAATTCCACGACCGCTGAAATATATGAGGCTCAAGGTTCATTGGCAAAGTTGAAAAATGAATATGCCAATATGCAGATAAGGAATGAGCAATATCAGGTGGTTGCTCCGCAATCAGGCTTTTTGGTGAAAGCAATGCAGGCAGGTATTGGAGAGACCATCAAAGAGGGTGAGGGTGTTGCGACGATTATGCCGGCAAATCCTGATATAGCGGTAGAGATGTACGTGAAGGCTATGGATGTGCCGTTATTATCTAAAGGAAGAAAAGTAAGACTTGAGTTCGATGGCTGGCCGGCCTTGCAGTTTTCTGGCTGGCCAAGCGTATCTGTAGGAACATTCGGAGGCGAAGTTCAGGTGATTGATTATGTAAATAGTAAAGGAGATGAATTTCGTATTTTGGTTACACCTGATCCTGACCAGGAGCCCTGGCCGGATTTGTTGAGACAAGGATCGGGTTCGAAGGGATGGGTAATGTTGGACGATGTACCGGTTTGGTATGAATTATGGCGACAATTAAATGGATTCCCACCTAGTTTATACGAGAAGCCTCTGGATGAAACAATGCAAGGCGATAAAAAAGAGGTCAAAGATGAATAGGTATACCTACTCTTTATTATTGCTATTTACAAGTTTAGTATCGTTTGCTCAGAGTGAGGATACAGTAAAAAATGTTCTTTCATTCGATGATTATTACACAATTGTCATCAACAACCACCCGGTAATCAAGCAGGCAAATCTACTGCCGCAACAGGCCCGTCAGCAGTTGCGACTGGCTAAAGGGGCTTTTGATCCAAAAATTGAAGCAAAGTGGGACTACAAAGATTTATCTGATACTAACTACTGGAATTTATTGGATGTGGGAATGAAAATACCTACCTGGTTTCCTTTGGATCCGAAGGTTGGTTTTGAAAGGAATAGAGGTGATTTTGTCAATCAGGAAAATTTCATTGACCCCAAGACTAATAACGAGCAGATTTATGCCGGAATATCAATTCCTGTAGGTAAAGGGCTGTTCATTGATCAAAGGAGGGCTGTCGTCAGGCAGGCAAGGTTGTTTCAGGGAATGGCAGAAGCTGAACAAGTCAAAGAAATCAACAAAGCCTTATTGAATGCAACTAAAAGCTATTGGGAATGGTATAATGCTTTTGAAAACTATCGCCTGATGGAACAAAGTATCAGCATTGCTGACGATATTTTCCGAAGAACCAAACAGGCTTTTGATTATGGTGAGGCGGCAATGATTGATACAGTTCAGGCAAAAATATCACTGCAGAAACGAAGGATAGATTTTGAAAATGCCAAAATCGAGAAAGTGAAGGCAACTCTGATGCTTTCAAATAATTTGTGGAATGCAGACGGTGTTCCACTGGATTTGGCAGATCAGGTAATCCCTGAAGAGTTTTTACAGATTACCCTTGAAGATTCTGTCTTAGGCGAATTGTTTGTTGCTGCGAGGGCAAATCACCCTGAGTTGATGAAACTCAGACTCAAGCAGGACGCACTTCTCATCGATCAAAGGCTAGCAAAAGAAAACCTAAAACCACAGGTTGATCTCAGTTATGTTTTGCTAGATCAGCCATTTAGCCCGGTTGGGGGGCAGTCTGGATTAGATCTTGAAGATAACTTCAAAGTAGGAGTGGATTTTTCATTTCCTATTTTCTTACGAAAAGAAAGAGCTAAACTAAAGCAAACTCAGTTTAAGATGGTTGATAATCAACTAGCCATTAGTTTTAGTGAAAGGCGGATTCTCAACGAGATAAATAGTAAATATAATGTGGTTCTTACTACCAGTCGTCTGATTCAACAGCAGCAGGGTATGGTGAATAATTATGAAATCATCGTACGGGCTGAAAGGTTAAACCTGACTCAGGGAGAAAGTGATCTTTTTAAGTTGAATGCCCAGTTGGATAAACTAATCGAATCTAAAACTAAGCTATTTAAGTTAAAGTCTACTTATCAAAAAGATATTGCTGAGCTTTACTGGATTGCAGGAATTAGGAATTTGGGTAATTAACAAAAGACCCTCCGGATGAGAAAATCAATGCCGGAGAGTCGATTGTTCAACTAGTTACTTTTGTTGTGCTTTCAGTTTTTTATTTTCTTCTTCAAGTAGCTTCACTCTTTTATTCATTTCGATCATGTGAAGTGTCAACTCTTCTATTTTCTGCAAGAGTTTGGCATCCATTTCACCGAGTTTGATGCCGTTTTCCAGAACTTCAGCCTCACTGGGAATTTCAGGTAAGTGGTTGTTGTCATTGATGAATTCCTCCACTTTCTCCAGCGGCTGTAAATGATAGTCATCGGCAAAAACAAAGTCTGACCAACCAGAAGACTCAACAACGACCTCTCTTGAACCTACAGATCCTTCTACAGCAAGTTTATGGGTGCCAGTTGTAGATGTTCCAATGCCTAATGAACCATTATTGTTTAACCACATTTTATTCTCTAATGGCTTATCATATCGCTCTTTTGTAGCAAATGCCATAGTCCCAAAGCTTGACTCATTATTAGCATCATATACACTAATTGCACCTAAAGTAGAAGCCTCCCCAGTTGCTACATTACCATATTTATTAAATGAGAAGTTTATTCTGGCTCCAAAACCAGTTTGCCTGTTGCCTTCAGTGTTAGCTTGAATTCGAAGAATATCATGCACCTGACCATTTGCTAAACCTCTTTTGAAAACGTGTACTAAACTAGTAGGATCAGTCGTTCCGATTCCTAAGTTTCCATCGGGTTGAATTGTAAAATAGTCATTTAGTGAATTCCCGACACCATCCGCTCCGCCTCTAAAAAATAAACCACCTCCAGTTGTTGAGTAAATTTCCCAATCATGTTTAGCGCCTGAACGATTTAGTCTTACAATTGGAGTCTCTAGATCAGAAACGGTAAATAGTTGTCGTGGAGTACTGGTTCCTACTCCAACATATCCGTTAGACTGGATCGTGAATCGGTTGCTTAACGCATTCCCGACACCATCAGCTCCACCTCGAAAAAGCAAACTGCCTCCAGTTGTTGAATACATTTCCCAATCATGTTTAGCACCAGAGCGATTCAAACGAATAACGGGAGTTTCCAAGTCTGAAACTGTCAGTAATTGCCTTGGAGTATTCGTTCCAATTCCAATTTTACTAGAGGTGGTTATTTGACCAGCTGTTGTAGCATCCCAATCTTGCGCATTGATCATCGAAACTGAAAATAGCGCAATAATCATCAAAAATAATTTTTTCATTTTGTATAGTTTTTAAATTTTATAAAATGGTTTATTTACGTTTTAGAGTTGTTAATTCTTTTTTTAGAGATTGGATTTCTTTGTTTTGCTCAATGAGATATAAGGTCAACTCTTCAATTTTTTGCAAGAGTTTAGCATCCATTTCACCGAGTTTGATACCATTCTTCAGAACTTCAGCTTCGCTGGGAATTTCTGGTAAGTGGCTGTTCTCATTGATGAATTCCTCTACTTTCTCCAGCGACTGTAAATGATAGTCATCGGCAAAAACAAAGTCCGACCAACCATCCATATCCACTAATACTTCTTGTGAGTGGACTTGTCCGTTCACAGCTAGTTTAGCATCAGGGTTAGTTGTGCCGATACCTATGTTGCCATTCCCTTTAATTGACATCCTTTTGATTGAATTTCCGTCTGCTTGTGATGTAAGAAAATCAATGGAGGTTCCCCATTGCCCTTCATCTGCATATAAACTGATTCCAGCAGAGCCTTTCCCTGACTGGAAATTTTTCCAACTATCAGTACCGTCATCATAGTAGTTTGCACCTATAAATATCCTGTGTCGGCCATCAGATGTTTGTATGATACCACCGTAATTTGATGTATTTGGACTACCGACCAATAATGACGAATGGGTTCCTCTGGCAATTTGGATACCATAATTGTTAGTAGAGCCAAATGGATCCAAGGTTCCCATCCCTATGTTGCCTTCCTGGTTGATAATCATGTCATAATCACCATTGGTAGTATTGCTAGCTGGCACTTTAAATCCCAGGTAGCCGGAATTCAGTCCGGTAGAGTAGAGTGACACATCTCCATGCAACAATTGACCTGTGACACTTCGGGCCCTAAATCTCAATGTTGATTCGTTTCCATGTCCTTCATTTTCCAGTCTTAGCATATTGGTTGAGTTACTGGAATTTATCGTTAAGACTCCGTTGTTTGTATTATAAGTGCCAATCCCAACTGTAGTGGAAGTGGTTAATTGTCCTGAAGTATTTCCATTCCATTCCTCTGGTTGCGCAAAGGTATAAGATATAGAAAATAGCGCGATTGCAATTAATACTAATTTTTTCATTTTCTTAGTTTTTAAATTTTATAAAATGGTTTATTTCTTCTGTTTATTAAATAATTCCTCTTTTAATCCTTGATTTTCTGTTTGTAATTTTTTTATGCTTTTATTCATTTCAATCATATGGAGCGTCAACTCTTCAATTTTTTGCAAGAGTTTAGCATCCATTTCGCCGAGTTTGATGCCATTTTCCAGAACTTCAGCCTCGCTGGGAATTTCAGGTAAGTGCTTGTTTGCATTGATGAATTCCTCCACTTTCTCCAGTGGCTCTAATTGATAGTCATCGGCAAAAACAAAGTCTGACCAACCATTCATATCTACTAATACTTCCTGTGAATGGACTTGTCCGTTCACAGCTAGTTTAGCATCAGGATTAGTCGTTCCGATACCTACATTTCCTGTTTTATCTACTCTAAAAGCTTCCACTCCTTTTGGTGCAATGAAAAAGGCAGGGTTTTGGCCATAGCTGTCTGAAACCATACCAAAGTCTAAGGTTCTGTTCGGATAGTCGAAACTTCTACCCAATCGCAGGGTCCACTTATTTACTTCGGTCCCTGAGTTGATAGCCGCATCACTCAGGAATGTCGCCAATAAACCACTCTTCTCAGGTATCCGAACGTCTAGCTTTGATAATGGATCAGTCGTTCCGATTCCAACATTCACATCCGGAATTTCTAACTGGTTATTAGTATAATCCAAGTTTAAAAACGTTTTGGTACTTGATCCATCAATCTTGATAAACCTCAGGTCTTGAGTTGATCCTGTAGCATAGTCCATAAGCCATTTTGTATTTCCCTGCTGCCTGAAAACTAATGCATTATAAGGATCAGTGGCACTGGTAGCGTTGAAAATCAGGCTATTATTACCTTCAATCCTGATCTTACCATTTACATGAAGCTTTTCAAGTGGTGAATTGGTACCAATGCCCACATTTCCGCTTGAATTTTGAATGAACAGGTCTATTAGTGAAGAGTTTTGGGTTCCAATAGGTAAACTGGATCCATTAGTACCTGTTCCTATTCCAAAGCCTGACGATGTAATCACTAAATCGGAATAAGAACCACTTTTCCCAATTCTAACTCCCCCAATGCCCAATGTACCAGTATGATGAAATCTGGCAATACTACTTTGATCAGTTCTTACATCTAATTTCATGTCTGGAGAAGTGGTGCCAACACCTACTTTTGCGGTAGTATTGGTCAATTTGCCAGTTGAATTGCCGTTCCAGGTTTCTTGCTGACCATAAAGGATAGAGACTGTCATTAATGCGATGATCATCAAAAATAATTTTTTCATTTTTCTAGTTTTTAAATTTTATAAAATGGTTTTGTTAAAAGCCTCAAACAGCATTGGGAAAATAGATTATTGAGTGACTCACCGAATGACGATTAGATAAAAATCATCACATGAGACTTTAATATTTCCTTTAAATTGCTGTGCAGAAAATGTACTTAGTATCTTCTGGTTTTTGGTTTTATAACAGTTGTTAACGTCAAAGATAAGATTATACATACCTATTCACAAATAATTATAATTTATTATTTGGGCTAAATCTGTAGTGCATTCTTAAATCATACCTTTCATCACATTCAATTGTCTAATCTTATTTTCAGTACTATGTTTACAAGATGGAAAAGAGTACAATCGCGCTAATTGAAGAATTTTTTGTAAAAGCCTCAGGTATGGTTTGGAGCGAACCGCTTCTTATACTGTTACTGGGTGGAGGTGCTTTTTTTATGATTTACTCTAAATTTCTTCCATTTAAATACTTTCGACATGCGATCAATGTTTTAAGGGGTAAGTATGATGACCCCAATGATCCAGGACAGATCAGTCACTTTGAAGCTTTGTCAGGAGCATTGGCAGCTACAGTGGGAATGGGAAATATCAGTGGAGTAGCACTGGCAATTGTTGCAGGAGGGCCGGGAGCCATTTTCTGGATGTGGGTAAGTGCTGGTTTTGGCATGGCTACAAAGTTCTTTACCTGTACCCTGGCTGTGATGTATCGGGGGAAAGACGCAGAGGGAGTGATACAGGGAGGCCCAATGTATGTTATCAAAGAAGGATTGGGGAAAAACTGGAAGTCTTTAGCGGTTTTTTTTGCGATAGCTGGCATGCTCGGAGCAACACCTGTATTCCAGGCAAACCAGATGGTGGCTGCTTTTAAAGATGTGGCATTAGCTGGATACACCCTGCCTGAAAATACATTTTGGCTCGACCTCACACTTGGACTGGTAATAGCTGCACTAGTGGCATTGGTGATACTCGGGGGCATTGAGAGAATCGGGAATGTGGCTTCTAAAATGGTGCCCGCTATGGTAGTGTTGTATGTCGTTAGCGTGATCATCATCCTGTTGATTAATTATGATCAGGTATTCCCATCTTTGGCGCTAATTGTAGAAGATGCGTTTTCTGCAAAAGCAGCTTTAGGAGGAGCAATAGGCGCCATCATTATTGAAGGAGGTAAACGTGCTGCTTTTAGTAATGAGGCAGGAATCGGAACAGCACCGATGATGCACGGAGCAGCTAAAACTGATGAGCCAGTACGTGAAGGGTTGGTAGCAATGCTTGGACCTGCGATTGATACTTTAGTAATTTGTACAATGACAGGGCTTTGTATCATCATTACCGGCGCCTGGAAATCTGAGGGTAGTGATGGTATCCTGATAACTGCTGATGCTTTTGGTGAAAGCCTGCCAGTAATAGGCCCTTATATTCTTTCAGCCTGCGTGATGGTTTTCGCGATAACTACGATATTCGGTTTAGCATATTATGCCGTGAAATGTTTCTCATTTTTGGTGGGGCCAAAAATTGGCTGGTACTTCAACTACTGGTACGTGATTCTGGTCATCATAGGGTCTGTAGCAACACTGGATATAGTGGTTAATTTTGTATTTGTCGCTTACGGGCTGATGTCAATTCCAACGATGATATCGGCACTGGTGCTGGCCCCAAAAGTATTGAAAGAAGCCAAGTCTTACTTTACCAGATTATCTACAGGTCAAATTCAAAGGCACAGTTAATTTCATCTTTGCGTTTTTGTTAAAAATCATCGTTTTCAGGGATTTAGTTTGACTTGCAACGCTCTAAATTGTTTTCGAAAAAGATTGGGAAACAGACAGCGGGTAATATCGTCATTCTTTGAGCTCCCGATTTTTTTTGAACAATGGTGTATTCCCGAAAGGCCAATAAATGAGTAGGGGGTTATTAATTACGAATAAAATGAAAGATCGAAAGCTTACGTTATCCCGTTTGAAAGTACAAAGTTCACTGATGAATTTCGAGCATTCAGAGTCAAAGGCTGTGAAGGGAGGGATCTCATCTCCATTGACTGGATCGCCACTTCTTTGCAATTTTTTTCCCACAATGTCGGGGAAAGACCCTAATTGTGCCAATACAAGGTGATCTAAAGCATTTATTGTATCTGCAGTTCAATTGAATTGCAGATACATTACTAAACACGCAAACTTCATATATTAACTAATTACCAAAGAGGTTGGTCCAACGGACAAATAGTTCGTTTTTTAAGAGGTTTATATCTTTTTGGTGGAGATCTGAACATCGCTGTAAACTCAACGGTGTTTTTTCCATTGATACTTTCACTGAGTGACGAAACGTTGATGTCATACGAAAAACCAAAGTCTACATACCCTTTTTCAAAGCCAAAATTGAAAATAGCGGCATCATTCCGCCAGATATATCCTCTGAATCCTACACCTGCATAGACTGCGGTTTCCAGATTCAACTGTTTTCTTGCTTCCAAAACCATCACGTGATTGGTTGCACCATTTGAATACAGAACCTGCACCCTCGGAGTGAAATTTACTTTTTCATTTACTTTAACAATAGAAGTGTGATGGAAGGCATATCGCAATGGAAGAGTACTTTGAATAGTGGAGTTTGCCTGATCCGGACCATTGATATGAAAAAGCGAGATGCCATTTTTGATTAGATACCTCCTGCCAACTGGTTTAATCCAGAGTAATCCCACATTTAAATCCAGGTATTGGTTGGGGCCGTCCAATAAATTTTCACCATTCGACAGATTTGTATCGAACCTCCCTGTTGACGGATTAAACTGAGAGGGAAATGTTTGCCCTGAAAAGTCAATATCCTGATTGACATAACCTAGTTGAAGTGCAATATGCCATTTATTCTTCTTTGTTTTTTTGATATATGCCGTTGACAGGTAGGCTCGATACAAATCTGTCGAATGGTGAAAATTTATTGGACGGCCCCAACCAATACCTGGATTTAAATGTGGGATT
>JBCBHL010000259.1:5448-10648 GCA_038525605.1 Bacteroidota bacterium | reverse complement strand
ATCTACCAGCTATGTCTACTTTTTCTTCAGGTTGACCATCATCGCCTAACCATGTCTGGGAGGCAAGTTCTTCCCCTGTTGCCTGAAAAACCTCATCATTGAAGGAAACTATATATTCGATTCTGCCTGTTACTGACTCCATCACCTCTATTCTGGCAGCTTTCGGTCCGGAACCAATGGCTTCATCGAGGATAGGTTCATAATCAGGTTCAACAGTTAAGCCATCGAGGCTAATCCTTCGTTTCTCCTTGTAACTTTTATATTCAATCGTAAAAGGTGGATGACCATTTAGATCGTAGTGCGCTTTTATCTGCTCAAAAGCTTCCTGATCAAAGGCCTCCTTGAAATACTTACTCGATTCGCTGTTCTGGCCAGGATGCACCCACTGATCCCCGTAAGCATGGGTGTAGCCTGTATTTTGTTGTTTTGTCTGCCTGATCCAGTGAGTTTCACTCCTTACTCCGACATTGATTTCCAGCGGATCAGAGGCTATTTCTGTCAGCACCTCCCTGGCAGCTACGACAGGATCAACATAGGGTGTACCGGTGATCGCAGCGCCGTATAAAACATCATTTTCTGCCAATACCAGCTTTTGCTTACTGAGCAATGTATCAGGATTGACAAGATCAAAGATGAGGTCATAGAAAGTAAAGGTGGCTCCTCTGTATTGTATTTTCAAGCTATCAGGATGATAGCGAGTATTACCATAAACGATTAGTGTATCTCCGTTATCACTAACAACCTCGTCGATTAATCCGGGCATGATAAATGACTCCTCACCCGCTAATCCTGTTGGTGAAAAGGGATTGTCATCATTATCATCAGGTCCCCTGCTGGCCGTCAATGCCCAACCAAAGCCAGGATCGTGACAACTCTCCATCACTTCCACATAGTAACCATCACCATCCTGATCACGGTACCAGGTTTTCACTTCGCTATAGAGTGAATCATTGTCATCACAGTCTGGTCCTCTGCTGTTTTCAAGTAAAACATATCTGATATGAGTAGGTGGTGTACAGGCATTAACAGGAGGAGCGTTGGCATCATGATATCCATCTTCATCCCGGTCGGGATACCAGGCGCCATCAGCTTTGGTCAATGGGTCCAGGTCATCACAATCAAGACCCAATGAATAGTATTTTAGTAATTCTTCCGGAAAATAGAAAGATTCTACTCCACTGGAGTCCACAGAATAGGTTAGTTGGTAATCAGTACCTGTAATTGCAATCAACTGATCGAATTGGTAAGAGATAGAATCTGGTAACAACGTTTCTGGGAAAGTAGTTGCTGATCTTACTAAATCTCCCCTGAAAAGTGAAAGACCACAATCTTCTTTCTTATACAGTGAGTGATACCCATCTCCATCCATATCCAGGTAAACATCCACAGGCTCCTCACTACCTCCGCAAACGCCACACGCATTGACCGTTTGTTTGTCGGGGGCAGCATCATCACAGTCTTCTCCAAAACCAGGATCAGTTTTCCAATAAGTCCTTTGACCATTTGTAGCTCCGGGATTCACACAGGATGAAATACGATCACTGTAGTAGCGGTCTCCATCTGCATCTTTGTACCACATTTTTACAATTGTAGCATCCTGATCAGTATCGTTACAATCCGGTCCATTTCCCTGATCTGTTCTCCAACTATCAGCCAGACCGTTGAATTTACCGGGGTTTTCGCAGGAAGTAGTATCTCTACCATAATAATTATCAGCGTCACCAAAAAAGTACCAGGTCTTCGGCTCATTCGCATATTGATCCGTATCATCACAGTCAATCCCTTTGGAATTCACCAACAAGACATATCCCTCATCAGGAGGCTGACAAGTATTAGAAACAGGAAAAGCATCTGCATCGTGATACCCGTCTTTATCTCTGTCAAAATACCAATCACCACTCGCCCAAACAGCAGGATTAAGATCATCACAATCTTCACCAAGCGTCCCTTTCGTTCCAAATATCACTGGCACCTCTTTCTGAACTACCATAATGATATGTGTAAAGGGCCTGGGGTAAAAAAATTGATATACTACATCGTGCCTATGCCGGGGTACAAACCAATAATCATAAGGCGTATTAAACGGAATCCTGTTGGTCTCCTCAGTTGTTTCAAAATTCTGCAAACTTCTTCCTGAACCTGAAAATGTGATCACGTCTTCCAGTAATCGTGGTGTTGCATAATTACTATCAGGCAAAGGATTAAAAGCTTCTGATGGAAACCCCAGTGAAACTAAATAGTCAATAGAAATGGCAACACGCTTGCCGACATCATAACCTCCACAGAATTCACCCATTTCAAAGCTATGATAACCATCCTGATCAAAGTCCCAGTAGACCTTTTCGGGATTACCATCACCTCCACATATGCCACATACGTCTTTATTGTATCTCAGTGGGTCTTCATCGTCACAATCTATCTCACCAGTCCCGTCGCTTGTAGACCATTTTTCACGCTCCCCTTCATCGGGAGGTTGACAACCAAACGAAGTATTGCTAAAAAAACCATCCCCATCAAAATCATAATACCAGAAAGTTTCTCCAATCACATCGGAGTTGTCATCATCACAGTCTGTCCCATTTCCGGGACTCGTTTTCCACTTTTCTTTTAGCCCTGAATCGGGTCTTACACAAGAAACCACCTCAATCCCATAGTAATTATCAGCGTCATTGAAATAATACCAGTTCTTTTCAATGTTTGCTTCAAAATCCTGATCATCACAATCCTGTCCTGCCAGGGGATTAGCAAACCATTTAGATTCTTCCCCTGTTACTGGTTTATTACAGCCTGTCTGCGACTGTCCGTAATAACCGTCTCCATCATTGTCATAATACCATGTGGTGATACCGGAAATATTGGCAATGCAAAGACCACATTGGTTATAAAACCAGACTTCAGGATCTTTGTCATTACAATCTGTTCCAAGTAATTCAGAGGCAAGTTTCCATTTGGGAGATGGTGCTGAGCACTCTCTGATGGGAAACTCATCCCGTTCATAATAGCCATCTCCGTCACCGTCGTACCAGAACTCTTTTTCCACACATCGGCAATCGCATAAAAAGTCATCAAAAGCAAAGGTGATTTGTGAAATATTTCCGGATTCACAAGTTTGCCTTTTCTCAAGAATCCTATCATCATAACCCTGCTGATAGGCTATAGGAAAGGCATCATAATATCCATTTTCAAAGAACTCTCCTTTGAAGGTACCTATCACCCCTGAAGTTGCTCCAAAATCGCAACTATTGGCATCATCGTAACCCGATTCGTAACCAAAATTACATCCGAAGGTATAACCACAGGCATATGAATCATCATCTGGGCCGGTACAATTGTCTTCACAGCTGATAGCATTTAGTCGCGCATTGAGGCCTGTAGTGATCTGAAAATTTACTTTTCCCGGAATGCTGACATCATCTGTATGTCCGATTACCTGCGCGTTGAGTGCTGTCGACATCCCATAGAGAATGAGCAGCAACAGCAGTTTTGTATTTTTCATTCGATTGAGCATTTTAGATGGTTATTGACTGATGATTAATTTACCTGCTGATATCGGTTTATTATTGATGAAGTGTATTACCTGATATACTCCAATGGCCAAATTATCAGTATAGATCACAAATCGGCCTTCTGTATTTTGAGCTCCTGCTACTTTGACCAATTTGCCCTCTTCGGAATAAAGATGAAATTTACTGTATTGCAGCTGGTCAGTTCCAGAAGTTTCGATCGTTACCTTTCCATCCGACACTGGGTTTGGAAACATTACCAATGGCTTTAATGTCTCTATCTGAATAGAATCAGATAAGGTTTCATTAAATGCATCGGCATTTTCCAGATTATCCAGGAAAACATAAAAACCTAGGACATCCTGCTGATCTGATGCATCCTTTATCAATCGTCTTCCAATCAGTAAATCTCCAACATGGTGACCTGCTAGCGCAATTCTCCCCCCTGTCTCCTTCAGACGACCTGCACTCGCGACAGACGTACCAAATTGCTCATGTCCGGATATATTTCCTGCTGCATCAACGCTTACTAACAGAATGTTTTCACTTCCCGCGGCATCAGCACTCACCTTATTGTCCAGCACTATGGAACCAATCGTATTAAATGCCAGCAGAAACCTTCCTTTTTCTCTCTGGCTTTCAACTATTCCCTTGAATAATACTTGTCCACTACCTGCGAATCGATAAGTTCGAATGATTTTATCCTTTAGATTAATGCCATTGTACTTAGTTAACTGTAACTTATTTTGCTTTAAACGAGCAGTAATCAGGTCCCCGGTCGAGGTGATCAGAAAATCAGACTGATTGTTGTAGTAATCTTCCTCTAACTCCACATTTTCTTCTGAAAAAAGAAATGTTTTTTGATTGGTTAGTAAGTTCAGCAAGTAATATTGCTGGGTATGACGATCTTCTGAAACATTTTCAATTTGCCAGATGTAATCATGCCTACCTGCCCTGATCAGTTTAAGCCCTTTTGAATCAGCTACTTTTTTCTTCCAGATAAGCTCACCACCTTTACTGATATGGAGTAAAATTGCACTTTCAGATTGACTGTTTCGCTTTTCATAACCACTGATCAAAGCTCCTCCACTTCTCAGCTTGATAACTGAGTAAAACTTACTTGCTGCCAGCCCAGTCTCGTGAGCATATAACCAGTTCAACTGACGTTCATGAGAAATACTGGTAGCAATTGCAGTTTCATAACTTTGAGGCGTCACTATTCTTTTGTCCAACAGGGAGATACTTCCTTTGATGTAACCTGCAGCAATGACACCTGTCATAGAGGAAGATACAGCACGGAACCTGCCTTCCTGTGTTCCCAGCCCTACAACCATCCAGCTTTGCTGACCGTTTTGCGAATAGCTCACGTAAGGGCTGTTAATGACAACACCTGACTCCGGATGTCTATACAGTGTGCCAGAAGAATACACCCTTTCAACCTGTGCCTGTATCCATAGACTGCTCATGGTAAAGCACCATATGAAGAAAAAAACCTTTTTCATTTTACTTACTTTTAAATGGTTGTACTATTTCTTCTTTAGTGCCTCAATCTCCTTCGCCTGTTCCTTCAGTAATAATTCCTGTTCCTCGAGTCGTTTGTTTTGGTCGATTAGGTATAAAGTAAGCTCCTCAATATTTTTAAGAAAAATAGCATACAAAAAAAAGGAAGAGGACACCACAGAACAACCAAAACCCAG
>JBCBHL010000259.1:0-5438 GCA_038525605.1 Bacteroidota bacterium | reverse complement strand
TCCCATTTTCCAAAACTTCTTTTTCCGAAGGAACGTCAGGTAAATGATGATTTTTATTGACAAAAGCTTCCACTTCCTCAATTGATCTTAAATCAAAGCCCGGTTTAAAAACGTCATCGTGCCAGATTTCCTGAGCGACAAGCACTTGCCTGGCCTCTACAATTCCATTTCCATACACTCTAAATACATCATTACTTCCGGCAGAATTGATAACAGCCAGCGCTTTCGTAGTATCTGAGGCCACCTCGCTAATAATGCCGTAACTACCTGGTTGATCGTAAGTATTTTTGACAAGCATTCCAACTCTTCGGTCTCCCTGCATGACCATGGTCACATCATCACTCAAATTTTGTATACCAATCCCGACCTGGCCTGCTGAAGTGTAGAAATTATTCTCAGCATATTTTTTCCACGGTGTAAATGAGTCGATGCTTCTTTGTTGAATTACTCCGTTATCATCTGTCACCAATACATTTGACGCCAAATCATTCACAGGAATATTTCTCAGTCTGGCAGTTCCTCTAATATCTAGCCTTTCAGTTGGCAGCTCGTCGGTCAGCAACCCTATCCCTACATTACTTTGATAGTTGAGACCATTGATATTACTACTCCATGGACTAAGATTGATGGTATTTAATTCCCTGTAAGCAAACCCATCCACACTGTCCCGAACAACAATCTGCACACCATCATTATTCAGTTTACTAACCAGTGAATTGATACTTCTGCTATGTAAATTTCCATTAGAATCTTTGACAACCAGCTCGTTCAAATTATTATTCTCACTCCCAATCAATGAACTCAAAGACCTTTTGTATAAATTCCCACCAGCATCAGATACCACCAAAGAATTCAAAGAGTTATCCGTTCCATTTACAAAAGATGTAATACTTCTTGTGTGGAAATTCCCTATGGCATCAGCTACAAGTACATTTCCCAGCCCATTATTCTGTGTCAATGCTGCTACCTGCAATTGATCTGTTTTTAAATCTCCTGCCACATCCAATGTACTTTCAGGAGCTGAGTCCGAACCAATACTGACACCACCAGCATATGTCAGCGCATTGGTTTGCTTTGTCCAGGGACTGAGGTTAATAGTGCTCAAATCTCTTCTGTGGAATCTGCCATTCACATCCGCAACTACTAACCCAGTTTCAATATTTGACGCAGGTAAATTCCTCACCTTAATTGTTCCGCTTCCAACATCAATTCCCTCTGTTGGTGCATCGAAAATTCCCACACCGATATTACCCCCATTATATGAAATTCCTCCTGTTGCCTGACTCCATCTACCAAGTGTATTCCCATCTCTGCCTAAAATTTTACCCGATAAAGGGTCTCTCACCAAAACGGTAGAATGAGCCTGGAGGCTATCTTTAGTAAGTTCCGATAAATAAAGTGAGCCATTCTCTTCCAGCTTTAACAATTCCTTGTAGTTAGGACCTCCAAATGCTCCATTTACACCTATACTAAATTTGTCTGTACTTTCGCTATTATTATCACGGTCAAAAGAGAGTCGAAGCGATTCATTGCTCACATAATTGGTCGTTGACAATTCAGGGATAGATACCTTGCCACCAAACTCCACATCTCTGCCGATCGACTTCATAAAGAACTGATCAGCATTTGCGCTATTGGAAAGAAATGACTGGTCACCACTTTGGTGTAAATTGAGGTAGTTGAGAAAATTTGTTTTGTCGAATAATACGATACCGTGTTTATCAGCCGCAGACTTAAATTCAATTCGCTCACTAAACTTCATCCAATCATCGGGTTCGCCATCGTTATCGCCTGCGATCAGGTCATCGTCAATATAGGCGTCATCTCCAATTTTAATATTACCATTTAAATCGATGACATCTACAAACACATTTCCAAGCACTGTAGAGTCAGGGCAGATCACGGCCAGTGAATCTTGACCGACAAATATTTTCTCAAAAAGCCACGGACTTTCAATGGATTTTACGCTTCTTTTAGCTACCGTTCCATCGGTCCTCATCACTAACAGGTCATCAGGGTTATTATCAGGCGCTACATTGGCAGGAGTCAATTTCAGTTCACCTCCAACCTCTAAATTAGTCAGCACATTCACCTGTTGATTCAGTTTACTAATCCTGATCGCTGAAACGCCGCTCGTTTGCAACTGTAAATCTTCATCAAAACTACCAATCAGCCCCTGATCAACTGTGATTCCTTTGTTAAAGAAGAATCTGGGTCTGTCTGTCAAAAAGTGAGACCATGTATCACTGGCCGATCCCACATCTGTGTAACCAGTACTTGTTCTGATTCTTAGCGATTGTCCATGTCCATTACCTCTAATTGACCCATTGATATGCAGTTTTTCTTGCGGATCGCTCATACCAATACCAACGTTTCCAGCTGGAGTGATCACCATGTCTTCTCTGTTTTGTACACCTCCTTCAAAGCTGAGTCCATCATCATTGATAAATCTCAGGTAACCGTCAGTAGTTCCTCCGTTCAAGGGAGAAACAAAAATCTTAGCACCATTACCAGTACCTCCCCACTCTATACCCTCGTTTTCCCCTGCGTCGTTGATCTGGATATGGTTGATTCCGGTTAGATTTTTATTATTAAATGCCCAATCACTTGTGCCTGGATTAAAATTCAGTTGCGACCCATCCCAGTCAAGGCCATTACCTGCAATCATTTCACCTCTTTGATCGAAGGCCAAATTCCATTGATCGGAATTTCCTCCCGTTGCTGTAATAGCACCAACCACTTCCAGTTGAGAAGTAGGAGATACCGTACCTATTCCCACTCTTCCCGAATTTAGGATACGCATTTTTTCACTATTATCGATATGGAAAGCAGTGAATTGATCTCTTACGATTCTATGTGACCAATTTCCGTCCGCATCCAGCAATCCAAATGATTGATTGTTGTCGTGGTAGAGATAGCCTTTGATGACATTGGACTTGTTGGCAAGTCTAAACCCACGGTCCGATCTAAACCTCCAAAAATTAGCATCGTCGGAGTAAAAGTGCGTACCGTCAGTCTCGTTATAAAGTCCGAAATCACCCTTGGAATACAACCAGGCACTTGTTCTGATATCTCCCACAACATCCAGTGATTTTGTCGGTGAGGTTGTCCCAATGCCTACTTTACTTTCAACAATGAGATTACCATCCGGGAGATCAGTCCAGGTATTATTGGCATAGGACCCAACTACCAGGCCTCCATTATATACCTGAAAAGCTCCATCCCGTGCCAAAATGCGATACTTATAGTCAGACCCTCCGCTATTATCATCCCAGTCTTTTAGCTGGATAGCACGCGTGTTACGAAGCTCCCAGTCGTTGAGTGAAAGATTAGCCCCTGAGATAGACATCTCATCACTGTTTGTTAAAGAAAGTCTGGCGTCAAAATCTATGCCACTGATGTCATTTTGGAAATCGATATAAGGGGTGGCATTATTCCTGGTCAATTCAATAGATCCGGAAGTAATTTGAGTCCCTGCAATATTTGGCGTAGAATCTTTTGTAGTTGTGGTAATATGCAAAGCAGCAGTGGGATTACTGATCCCTATTCCAAGGAAGCCCCCTGTATGGTAGAGGTGACTACCAGATTTTTGAATGTAATTGATATTAGCACTGATTTCATCCGGATTAATGACCAACTTTCCTGCCGACCAGTCCAGTCCGTTTCCAGCAATAACAGAACCTCGCTGTGCAAAAGCAGCGTTCCAGTCACTGGTTTTAAGGTTTGGAGCTGTAATATTTCCTCCTGCGGAAAACGTTCCCCTTACTTCCGCATTTGCACCATTTCCGCGAAGGAAATAGTTGCCGGAGGTATTGGAATCCGCGAAGTAACTCCAGCCATCTTTTTGTGTGATACCCAAATAGGCCGTGTTGTCTTTATCTCTGAGCACGATACCATAAGAATCAGTATTTGATTTCATTTCAATATAACCATTAAGCCTAAGCCAGTCATCTGAATTACCACCCCAGTGATCATCATCATCGATATAAGCGCTGTAAGTATTAGAACCAATTTTTAAATTTCCTTCAGTATATATGGACGCTCTAACTGAAAGTGAACTACTTGCATAGATAGGGCCACCAACAGAGAGAGTATATCCCGATCTTAGCGCAGAGTTGATTCCCAATTGGTTGCTGCTAAAATCCCCAAGAATAAGTGGTGTTGAAGTATTGCTGTTATCTATGAATAATTTATTAGAAACTGCTTGTCCTCTACCAGTATTTGCCCCTAGAAACACATTGCCCGACCCAGTACCTCCAGCATTATATCCTATTGAAACATTATTTGAGCCATGACTTACTGTAGGTGAGCCATCTAAATAGACTAATTGAGACCCTCCTGCACTGTATCCAATTGCTACATTATTAGAACCGCTTCCTTTTCCTGCGGAACCACCGAAATACGCATTATATGATCCACCGTAGGTTGAAATACCTGCTTTATAACCAAATATTGAATTATTTCTACCAGTCGTATTATTAAGTCCTGTAGATGATCCAAAAAATGCGTTCTCACTTCCAGTAGTAGTTCTCCAACCAGATCGGTGTCCAAAAAAAGAATTTAAATTTCCAGTAGTATTTTTCAACCCGGCTTCACTCCCAAAAAAAGAATTAGAGGACCCTAAATTGATATCTCCCGCCTTGTAACCCACAAATGTCACCCAACTTAAAGCGGACGAATTATCATTTCCGGCACCAGGTCCAGCCCAGTAATTACCGGTTTGTGAGAATGAAACATTAATAATGGAGCACACAGCTATTGCTGTAAAAAGTATGCGTAAAGTATTCATAAATCAACGGTTTTATAATTTTATTAAACAGCTTCCGGACGTGTGTAGTACGAAATTTTACGCAAACATAGAGATTTTATCTAAACAATAAATAATTTATTTAAAATTTTTATGACACATAACGCATCTTTACTCAATAAAACCAAATATTATTTTGTGATAACTTAAAATTCCAGCTTTGACAGAACAAATACAGCCTCTGAAAGCAAGATTCCTTCGCTTCGCTCAACATGACGCTAACAAATAGGTCAATCGATATATTGCGTATTTGTGATCCAGACATTTGGTCACAACGCAGTTTTAGCATCACGTGGGTTGTCGGGAGAAGCAATCTCGCATAAAAAAGAGATTCCTTCGCTACGCTCAGAATGACGCTAACAAATAGGTCAATCTATATATTGCGTCTTTGCGATCCCGACATTAGGTAACTACGCGGTTTTAGCATCATTGGGGTTGTCAGGAGAAGCAATCTTACACAAAAAAGAGATTCCTTCGCTGAACTCGGATGACGGCCTAAGCCAGCCATTGAACATCGGAATCATGCATCGTCTCAAAAAAATCAAAAAATCCGGTTTACCTTTTTTATTTTCTTCTACAGATTAATAGTATTGTTTATTCCAGGTTTTAAGAACCCTCTATTATTATGTAG
>JBCBHL010000258.1:0-10660 GCA_038525605.1 Bacteroidota bacterium | reverse complement strand
CGTATCAATAAATGGCTCGAGAATTGCCACCATTCCTTCAGATAGTGGTTCATCTGTCTTAGCTGATGCGTGAGCAAACCAGTATGATGATTGTAGAAGGCATTTATTCTGAGAGTAGTAAAACTGATAAGGATAAAATTGCCTCTTTTCTACAAGGTGAAAATACTGCCTATCCTTTCTCAGGAAGTCTTATTGTCGAGAATGGAAAAATTGACGAATCTGCTATTACCTTCATCAACAATAAATCATTTGCTGAAGATGTGAAAGTGCTGAAGGGAGATGAATTGTATACCGGGGAAATACTTGTTGATGCTGGCAGAATTACAAGCGAAGACCTGGTTTTTAATGGGAAATCTCTAATTCACAGCGCCCCGTTAACCGCAGTAGCCTTTACAAAAAGTTTCTTTGGTGAATTTGGTCAATACATCGTATCGATCGGTCTGTTATTGTTTGCTTTCAGCACCGCAATCAGCTGGTCTTATTATGGTGACAGAGCGATGACCTTCTTATTTGGTACAAAATCTATTATCTACTACAGAATAGTGTATGTGATTGCCTTTATTCTGGCATCTTTTGCTGATACAACTGTTATCTGGACACTCTCTGGAATCACCATTGCATTGATGACACTACCTAACCTTTTTGGCATCTTTTGGCTACAGAAGGATATGCAGAAGACTATTAAGGAATATGGAGAGCATTTTGAAAAAGAGTTTCCTGATGAGAAACATCCGAACTTTTAATGTTTTTATTTTAAGAGATCTTAAATAACCAGAAGAGCTTCGCAATCGCGGAGCTCTTTTTGATTTAACAGTTTCCGAGTTAGGAAAAGAAGGGTCAGATACACTCCACTTTGGTACGTACTTTTTGATTGCTCAGTTAGCTGCCACATGTAGCGAGGGAGATCTAATTTATCAATTGCAATTTGACAGTAAGTGTTTCTATTACATGAAATACAAAGGGAATCTTGTTCCTTAAAACTGCTCGCAGAGGCCTTGTTACATGTGAAGTAAGAATGAATGAGAGTTAAACCTTGATTTAGTTAAAGCCCATGAATCAGTTACAGTTGATGTCATGAAAAAATGCCAGACTGTTTAAGCCTGGCATTCCTTATTTGAAGATATTTTGATATTTGTTACTTAGCGAAGTTGATGGCCCTGGTCTCCCTGATTACAGTGACCTTTATTTGGCCCGGATACTGCATATCTGTTTCAATTTTTTGAGAGATATTAAATGAGAGCTCTTCGGACTTCTTGTCCGATATTTTTTCAGCATCTACCAGTACTCGCAACTCACGACCTGCCTGTATGGCATAACATTTATTAACGCCATCGAAGCTAAGCGCAAGGCCTTCCAGGTCTTTTAATCTCTTAAGGTATGATTCCATTATCTCTCTCCTTGCCCCTGGCCTGGACCCGCTAATGGCATCACAGGTTTGTATTAACGGAGAAATCAATGAAGTCATTTCAATTTCATCATGATGGGCACCAATGGCATTACAGACCTCATGATTTTCCTTATACTTCTTAGCTAGTTCCATACCGAGAATAGCGTGAGGTGACTCAGGCTCTTCAGGCCACACCTTACCGATATCGTGAAGTAATCCTGCTCTCTTCGCCAGCTTGGCATTAAGTCCAAGTTCGCTCGCCAGCGTAGCAGAAAGTTTTGCTACCTCTTTACTGTGTTGTAGCAGGTTTTGACCATAAGACGATCTGTACCTCATTCGTCCAACTAATTTTATGAGCTCGGGATGAAGACCATGAATTCCCAGATCGATCACAGTACGCTCCCCAATTTCAACGATCTCTTCCTCTATATTTTTAGTAGTCTTAGCAACTACCTCTTCAATTCTTGCGGGGTGGATTCTTCCATCTGTAACCAGTCGATGTAGGGATAGTCTGGCGATTTCTCTTCGAACAGGATCAAACCCTGAAATGATGATTGCCTCGGGAGTATCATCAACGATGATTTCAACACCAGTGGCAGACTCTAGTGCCCGAATATTTCTTCCCTCCCTGCCAATAATCTTACCTTTGATATCATCACTTTCAATGTTAAAAATAGACACACAATTTTCTATCGCATGTTCGGTCGCAGTTCTTTGAATCGTTTGGATAACGATCTTTTTAGCATCCTTTGCCGCCTTTAATTTCGCTTCTTCTACGATCTCCTTGATTTGCGAACTTGCTTTGGTTCTTGCCTCATCGGTAAGAGTGGAAATTAACTGCTCTTTTGCTTCGGTAGCAGTCATGTTGGCCACTTTCTCCAATGCTTTAATCTGTTGGCCTATCTCTTTCTCCAAGTCATCTCTTCTCTTTTTGATGATTGTCTGTTGCGCTTCAATGTTCTCTTTCTGAGATTCAAGCTCGGCTTCCAGTCTTTTATTTTTCTCAATTTGCTTACTCAGATTAGCATCTCTTTGCTTTACCTTATTTTCATTGGAAATAATCTGATTTTTCTTCCTGTTGCTTTCCTCGTCGAACTCAGATTTCAGTTTGAGATACTTTTCCTTGGCCTCAAGGATACGGTCTTTTTTGATGTTTTCAGCAGTTAATTCTGCTTCTTTGATTATTTGCTGCTTTTGCGTTTCTGCTTCTGAAACTTTCTTTTGCAGCGACTTTTTAAGTAAAACCCTACTGATGAAAAATCCTATCGCGATTCCTATTACAGAAGAGGCTACAATATTTATTATCGTGTCCATGAATGTATATTATATATATGAAACATTCCGGGACCAGTGAAGAAGGGCGAATGTATTAAGGGATACTGTTATAAATGAGAATTAATCAACTGTTTCATTGCTTTTACCTTTTCCAGACTCACTTCATCAACTGTAGTCGTCTGGTGTTCAGATCGCATTTTTTCTACTAAACAATCAAATGCAACCATTGCAAGCAAATCCTGACTGTCATCTATGCCAAATCTGCTCCTGTAACTTTTTATTCTTTCATTTATAGTTTTGCCAGCAAGACGAATCATTTCTTCGTCTTCAGCTTTTACTTTCATTGGATACTCTCTGTTTCCAATCTTTAATTTTATCGATAGTTCTGACATTTGAGAATGTTTTTATTAATTACCCAAATGTGCAATACACTTGTCAATTTCCTTAATATAATCGTTAATGATATTTTTCAAATCAGATGTGTCCTCTCCATCGGCCACCATGCTTCCTACAATTTTACTAATTTTAATCTTATTTTGAAAATCATCTAATTTCTCGTTTTTTGAGCTCATATCAAGCTTCAATTCACGATTTTCATTCTTTAATTGCGCTATCTCTTCTTTTAAAAGTGCATGCTCGTTTAAAAGTAATTTTATCTTTCTTTCGAGAGATATCAGTTCGCTATTTAAAGATTGGTGATAACTATTCATTTCTATAAAATTAACCATTGAGATTAAAAAACCTCAATAGTTTTCCTTTATTTTCTGATTACTACGTTAATTTTTTTCTGATTATCGCATTGATTTTTTGTTCAAACGCTTTAATAAGTTGATTCATCGACTTGTCTATCTGCTTGTCATTCAGGTTTTTAGAAGGGTCATGCAAGGTGAAACTGATAGCGTAGGATTTTTTATTTTCTCCTATTTGCTCACCTTCATAAACGCTGAATACATTAATCTTCTTGAGCAGTTTCCTTTCCGATTGAAATGCAACTTTTTTCACTGATTCAAAAGTAACGGACTTATCCAAAATCAGAGACAAGTCTTTCCTTACTTCAGGGAACTTTGGAATCGGCTGGTAGTCAATTTTGATAGTGTGCTTCTTGACTAAATAATCCCAGTTAAATTCAGCATAAAAAACCTCCTGTTTAACGCCTGTCTGTTTGGTCACGCTGTCCTGAAGCCTACCCAGTCTACATAAGATTTTATTGTTGTGCTTAACGTCCAAACCATAGCTGAAATATTCAGCCTCAGTTGGCTCAGAAACAGTGTCCACAAAATTGAATTTAGCCAATACCTTTCTAGCGGCCGAGGAGATATCATAGAATGAAACATTCCGCTGCTCAGTCAGCCAGTTTTCATCCTCTTTATTACCTGTAATAAAAAGTGCTAGCTGCTGATCTTCAACGTATTTTTCTCCTTTCTTGAAATAGCTCTTGCCAAATTCGAAAAATTTTAGATTAGTGTATTTTCTATTCACATTGTGCGCGATAGATTCCAGTCCGCCATAAATCAGGGTTTGTCTCAGGATACCTAATTCTTCACTCAGCTTGTTTAAAACATGGATGTTTTCTTCGGGAGATAAACCATCTGTATTTTCCACATACCCCGGATTAGTCATTGAGTTGGTCAGGATCTCCCGAAAACCGAATCCCGTTAAAATATTGGAGATACTCCTTCTGATTTTATTAGGCTCTCTTTCTTCGAAATCTGATAGATAATCAGCGCCATTGCTGTCATCAACTTCAATGTTATTGAATCCGTGAATTCTTAATATTTCTTCGGTGATGTCTGCCTCTCTGGTAACATCTACCCGGTAGGGAGGAACGATAGCGGTAAATCCTTCGTCAGTCATGTCCCGGAGCTTAATATCCAGGTTGCTGAGGATTTCTTTGATCTCATCCTTTTCAATGATTTTTCCAATCAATCGATTCACGTTCCTGTATTTAACGGGCACCACAAAATCATCGATTGGGTTCTCATAGAGGTCATAAATCCCGGATGCTACATTAGCTCCGGCAACTTCCATTAGTAAATTTACAGCGACTTTCAAGGCATCTACCGTCATATTCGGATCTGTTCCCCTTTCATATCGGAATGAAGCGTCAGTCTTCAGGGTGTGATTAAGGGATGTTTTCCTCACATAGTCCGGTGAGAAGTAGGCACTTTCCAGGAAAATTTTACTTGTAGCATCACTTACACCTGATTTTATTCCTCCAAATACACCCGCGATACACATTCCCTCTTCTTTATTGCATATCATGAGGTCTGTTTCAAACAACTCACGTTCCTTTTCATCCAATGTGGTGAACTTCGACCCTGCCGGCATAGTCTTTACGATTACTTCCTCTCCGGTGATGTGATTGTAATCAAAAGCGTGGAGTGGTTGTCCAAGCCCATGACATATGAAATTAGTCACATCCACAACATTGTTGATCGGAGTAAGCCCTATAGCAGATAATGCCTGTTTCAACCATTTGGGAGATTCCTGCACTTTTACTTGATCAAGTACAATTCCTGAATATCGAGGACAGGCTTCCTGATTTTCAACTTTTACGGATAGAGGAAACTCCTCTGATGTTGGTATTTGAGGTATGTCGAATTTAATTTCTCTTTTCAGAACTGCTTTAAGATCTCGGGAAACACCATAATGAGATGCACCATCGGCCCTGTTAGGGGTTAGTCCAATTTCGTAAACATGATCATCTTCCAAGTTGAAATATTGAGCAGCCGGGGTTCCATTAGCCAAATCTGTTTCGAGTACCAAAATACCATCATGGCTCGTGCCGAGTCCCAGCTCATCTTCTGCGCATATCATTCCCTCAGAGACTTCACCTCTTATTTTTGACTTCTTGATTTTGAACTCTTCTCCGTCCGTAGGGTGCAAAACAGTGTTGACTGTGGCTACTAATACTTTTTGACCGACGGCAACATTTGGTGCGCCGCAGACGATAGGGGATATCACACCGTTACCAATGTCAACGGTTGTTTTGCTGAGTTTATCCGCATTTGGATGTTTTTCGCAAGTAAGAACTTCCCCGATAACTACTCCCTTTAATCCACCTTTAACCTGCTCAAAAGTTTCAATGCCTTCAACCTCCAAACCTGTTTGTGTTAATAATTCACTTATTTCTTCAACAGGCTCGTTGATATCTATGAATGTTTTGAGCCAATTATGAGATATTTTCATCTTTGTATCTGATTCTGGAAAATGTAATAATAATCGTTATTCAAGACTCAGTAGTCTATCCGAAAACGATCGGTAAAAATAATAATTTGGATGGATTCTGCTGTGCTTAAAAGTACATTTGAATTAAATAATTTCAACAAACAGTTAATTGTTACGCATCAGACAATTGATGATTGGATTTAGGAGGGTGTATTAAGGAATAAGTCTTTTACACATGTCTTCTAAAAACGCGTGGAAGAAGCCGTGTTTTAAATCTGTGATGCTTAGTCTTTATGAAACTTTTTCTCGCCGGCTTCAATTTTGATTGGTAGTATGTTTTCTTTAGGAGGTAAAGGGCAGGTAAAGCTTTCGTTATAAGCACAATATGGATTGTAAGCCAGATTGAAATCTAACGTGATAGTCGAGGCATTTTTAAAATCCAGGTCGAGATACCTGCCAGCACCATACGTTTCAAAGCTACTGGTTTCATCGGCAAAAGCGGTAAACAGGATATTCATCTGGCCAAACCCTGAAGGCTTCAATACTAAAAGTTCCATAGGAGTATTATCAATTTCAAAGCTCAAAGTGGCGTATTTCACATACCTTTTTGTGCTGCCGTCACTTTCACCTATACTCACATATTCGAGATTAGTGAGTTTATTGACATCAGCCTTTACCTTATATTTAGCGTTGATAGGATAATAATTCAACGGCTTGAAACTTGATTTGTCTTTGGCAAAGGGAGATGAAGAGGAAGTTTTGAGGTAATCCTCCTGTTCTTGTCTCTTTGCTGTGATTTCCTCTATGTAAGCCTCGGGAGAATTAGACTTGTTCGTTTTAAGGCCCAGATATATGACAATAGGAATAATAACAACTGCGGCAATAATTATCTTTTTTCTCATTGATAGTGTTTAAATCATGTTATTATCTGCGAAACTGAAATGACCGTTGTAGTCTGTAAATATAACATGATCTAAAATGGAAATTTCCAATAATTCTCCGGCAGCTGCGATTTTTTTTGTGATTGAGATATCAGAGCGACTGGGTCTCGTATTTCCGGAAGGATGATTATGAACCAATATAATACCTGTTCCTTTGCAATCAAGAGCTTTCTTAAAGATGATTTTGGGATCTACGACTGTTCCGGCAACTCCACCCGAGCTGATAAACTCCTTTTTTAGGACCACATTGGCCCTGTTTAAAACCAGCATCCAAAACTCCTCATGTGGCAAGTCAAGTAATTCAGGTTTCATAATTTCATACACATCCTCAGATAGTAAAATCTTAGGTTTAGATTTGATCCCTGTCTTTTTTCTTCGTCTGCCTAGTTCGAGTGCACTGATAATATTTATTGCTTTGGCTTCCCCAATTCCTTTGAAAGTTTTTAAATCTTCTACTTCGAGAGTAGCTAGCTCATTCAAATCATTTCTGGAGGAATTTAAAATTTGCTTGGCGAGCTCTACAGCCGTTAAGTCACGATTCCCTGATCCAATCAGTATTCCCAGCAATTCAGCATCTGTGAGACTTGTTCTTCCTTTGGCGATTAGTTTTTCACGAGGACGATCCTCTTCTGCCCATTCTTTGATGGTCAAGTTTACGATTGATTCTGACATGTTTTTAAATTTGGTTGATAACAAAAAAAGCCTTATCCGCTTAAAGATAAGGCTGTAAATTTACATTTACAATTTTTTATAGAGCTGCTACTTTCTTTGCAAGCTTAGACTTCTGGTTAGCAGCTTTATTCTTATGAATGATATTGTTCTTAGCTAATTTATCAATCATGCCACTAACTTCGCTAAACATTTTCTCAGCTTCGCTTTTATCAGTAAGAGCCAACAACCTTTTGATGTAAGTTCTTGTAGTCTTATGCTGATATCTATTTCTTAGCCTTTTAGCCTCGTTACTTCTAATTCTTTTTAATGCTGACTTATGATTTGCCATGTCTCTTTAATTAATTATTTAGCTTTTATACTAAAATGGACTGCAAAGTTAGATGATTTCATAATTAAATCAAAGATTGTATAAAATAATATGTTAGTTTTTTGGGTCACAATTAACTAAGTTCAATTCTATTTATTGTTAGGACTACAATCCATACTCAGTGAATGATCTGAGTGTTAAAAGTCCGAAAGACACTTTTTTCTAGTTGCTTGTTTGATTTTGGGTCGGATACTACTCGATCTTTTTGAAGAGTTATAAAAGATCTAATTTATCAATGTTGCTAATATACCAGTATCAAAAGTTTGAATAGAAGTGACTTCCTCGTTTTTCAAAGAAATCATTTGCGGATACACAGAAGATAGATCTGAATCAAGGAAATAATTGTCTTCATCTATATAGACACTCTCTAGTTTTAAGAAATCTTTATCTACCTGCAGTCTAAAGAGCTTCTTGTCTCTGATTCCTGTAAACACAACAGCAACTTTGGCTTTGATGTCACTGATGTTTTCCGTTAGATAAGAGGTGGCATTACTAATGCACCCTCCACATCCCTCATTTGGAATAATAACCACTAGATCACTTTTTATTAGTGATGAATCTATCGATTGCAATGCTTGGATGGTTTTTGCATACCTACTTTTAAGGAATTCTTCTGCCTTATCCTTTGTAGTATCGTTGCAACTGATAAATAAAAGCCAAATAAGAACTAATAGATTAAATGACTTCAGTTTGCTCATAGGTCTGTTATTTCTGAGATATTGAAAATACTGAAAGTCATTTTGTCTTCATCTTTTCTGTATAAATCTGGTCGGGCTATCATCAAACCTAAGTCAGTAACTATGATCATAGAGTTGTCGTAGATCTTTGATGAGAATTTTTGTTCGCCTAGTTTTTGAAATTTATCATCTGTGATAATGATCGAAAAGTCTGTTAGAGTATTACCTGCCTTTACTTCCTCTTCCGTAGGTCTGATATAAGCTACTCTATAGTAGAGGTTATTTTTTGCATCATACATGACTTTAGAAAAATCTGAGTTTGACAGGCTGTAGATTTTTTCCTTTTCCCAGTCTCTGTTTGTCTTTAAAGCATCATTTAAGTCATTGGTCATAGGTTTGAATGATTTGATGTACTTCGATCCAACATATGTGCTGTCAAGTTTGATGCCTTCCAAGGTGTATTCATATAAAAATGGGGAAACAGGATAATTTACTGCAAAGTTTTTTTTGATGGGATTGTATGTGAAATTAGCCATATACTTAAACTGAGACCCCCAATAAACATCATTGTATTCATCCGGTAATGGGATGATAAATTTCGATTCATCAGTGGTGAGGTCATACGTCATGACCATCCCATAATCTGTATAATCTTTCTGAGGTTTGCCTAAGCCACATGTAAAATACACCATACCTTCATTAATGATAAAAGGATTAGTAGTTGACGGCTCAGGATATGGATGATCCTTTGTAGCTAAGGGATCTACTACTTTATATTTTTCTTTTATTGCCCCGTTTTCGTCAATTTCAAATAATGTTTGTTTCCATTCGTTATAAATAAATATTTTTGAAGGTTTAATGAAATTATGAGCAATTGTTGGAGTCAATGGCCCCACTCCGTTTCTTCCTTCTGCTTCTAATAGGATTTTACTGACCTTTCTATCACTAAAATTGTAGTAGGTGATAGATTTATCCGCCAAATTAAAGAATGATAAATAGTAAGTAGAATCTATCTCGTTTTTTGTTATTTGTAAAGAGTAATGATTAAAAGTAGTTGTTTTATCCAAAGGAAAACTAATTGTATCGGTTTCTACTAACTTCAATTGTTTATTGAACTCACTACCATTTTTATTTTGATAAAAAAAAGCTTTTTCCTTTTTCTCACAAGAGAATAAAAATACAATTACGAATAATACTGATAGCTTATTGAAAATTTTCATTTGTGGTGCAGTTGTAAAAGGCTTTTAATGAAAAAAGCCTTTTTAATTAATTTACTGTTAAATATTACCCAATGATCTTGGGCTCATTAGTTACTGGTACATAAGAACCACTGCATCCCGGCCCAGTACCAGTGGAAAAACAATAGTCGCCTCCACCGTTTGGATTTACCCTGCAATGTCCGGTATTGAGATCACTATTAGAACTCACAGTACAAACCGAGCCTGCGTTTACCAGAAAAGGAAGAGAAATAAGGATAACTGCGTAAATAAAAGATTTAATTCTTTTCATAAATTTAAAATTTAAATGGTAAATAATTTATGATGTAAGGATAGATTTTATTTTTTTCTTTTCAAATTAATTGAAAGATTTTTTACCGTTATTTGAGAAAAAATATTACTGATATCCGAGAAAAAATGGTTTAGTAAATGTGGTGCTTAAAAAAATACAATGGCGAGGTATTGAACCTCGCCAAAAATGATAATATTTAAGTTACGACACTTTTACATTATCATGGTCAAAAATAGTTATTTATCGGGACAACCAATTCTTTGTCAGTTACTTTCTTACCTGCCCAAAGATTTGGTTTCACAGAGTGTTTCTGAACATCAAAGTGATCGATACTACAAAACGATGACTACCTACAAGCAATTGGTTTTTCTATTTTATGGAGTGGTATCACGTTGTAAATCCTTGAATAATCTATGTAAAAACCTATTGTTGCTAGATAATAAGCTATCCTATCTGGGTATTGACAAACTGCCAGCTGTTAGTACGCTCAGTGATGCTAACATCAATCGCTGTAGTGATGTGTTTGCAACATTATATGGTAAGCTGTATAATCAATATCGCTCTACTCTCAAACCTACCATGTGTCATTTTCTGTAAGATTTTGACAGTGATAAACTTTGTGCTTTTGATTCTTCTACTATCAGTCGGTTCGTCGATATATTAA
>JBCBHL010000257.1:0-10706 GCA_038525605.1 Bacteroidota bacterium | reverse complement strand
TGATTTCTTCAATGCCAGAAAAGAAAAGAATGACTATTACAAAAAGAACATCAGTAAAAAAGAAGATAAAAAGACAAGCTGGCTAGATATAGACTGGAATATCTCCAGCATCTGGGAAGATAAGACACCCGGTACTTTACATGAATTTACCTGCCAGTTCGGTGACATCAGACAACTGCGTGTTACCGGAGAAGATGATGCTGTTGTGCAACTGAAAAATGGTGTTGAAATTCCACTGGACGGTACAGGCTTTAATGACATGGGAACTTCTGTTGTTATCATGGATGAGGAGATTGGAAAAGTGATAGTTAGATGGAGCAAGATCGATAAAATAACGTTTTCTGACGGGACCAATTCCAATGGAGACACACACGGAAATTACATCTACGGTACTGTGGCCACTTACAGAAAGGGAACCTTTTCAGGATTTATCCAATGGGATATGGATGAAAGGCTTACCTCGGATATGCTTGATGGTGACAATCAGGATGGTGATGTTTCCATTGCATTTGGGAAAATCAAAACGATAGTAAAGTACAGAAATGGCAGCAAAGTACAGCTTAATTCCGGGAGGGAGTTTTACCTGACCAATTCCAATGACGTTAACAATGAAAACAGAGGCATTCTCATGATAATTGACGGCATTGGAGAAGTACAAATACCGTGGAGGTCATTTGAATCTGTAGAGTTTAAAAAGCCCGAAAAGAGCATGTTTACATACGACGCATTCAAAACCCCAAAAGGAATAGAAGGAACAGTTTACTTACATGATAACGAATCTCATGCCGGGAAAATTATCTATGATATAGACGAAGTGTGGGAGATGGAAACACTGGAAGGGGATGATGATGACGTCAAATACAGGATACCCTTTAGATATATTAAAAGTGTTCAACCGAAAAATTATGCGTATAGCATGATTACCCTCAGAAATGATGATAAACTATTATTAGGTGATGGGAGAGATGTTTCAGATAAAAACGATGGTTTACTTGTTCTGAAAAGTGGTTCGAATGAACCTGATTTTATTGATTGGGATAAAATAAGTGAAATTGTATTTAAGTAATACCTATGTCTGAAGAACCATTCAGTAGAAAATCAATCATCCGGGCATCTTTACTTCTGCTGATACTGAGCCTTCTCTACATTCTTTACAGACTTGAATTATCCAATACAGTGTACTTTACACTACTCTGGATTGTTGTGGTGGCTGTTTTACTATTAGTAGGTAATAAGCTGATTGCGAATATATTGAATAGGAAATTTCCATGGATGAGATATGGAACCTATCGTTTTGTCCTACACCTGTTACTGGGCATCTTCTATTCATTGTTTGTGATCAACTTCGCTTATTTTCTGTTCAAGTCATTGTTGACCACAGAGCCGCCAATCATGTCTCAGATTATAGTTACCAATGTATATGGCACAGGCATTTTCATCCCCTTGTTTTCAATCTATTTCAGTCTGTATTTTTTAAGACACTGGCGGGAATCCTTCGTTGCTACTGAAGCTGCCAAAAAAGAAAACATCAAAGCGCAACTTAGTTCTTTGAAAGATCACCTGGACCCGCATTTTCTCTTCAATAATCTCAACATATTGTCATCATTGATTGAAATAGATACAGATAGGTCTCAGAAATTTCTATCTGAATTTGCTGATGTTTACAGGGCTATTTTACTATCGAAAAATGAAGACTTGATTGCCTTATCCAAAGAACTGGAGTTTATGGACTCTTATATTTACCTGATCAAAACGCGGTTTAGAGATGATATAGAGTTTAAGATATCTGTTGCTGAAGACTATCATCAATATATGTTACCACCATTAAGTATACAAATGTTGGTGGAGAATGCGGTAAAGCACAATAAAATTACGG
This sequence comes from Bacteroidota bacterium, assembly GCA_038525605.1. Lineage (GTDB taxonomy): Bacteria > Bacteroidota > Bacteroidia > Cytophagales > Cyclobacteriaceae > JANSWY01. Next base: position 8,830 of record JBCBHL010000257.1, on the reverse strand, counting down.
AAACCAGACCACTGACAATTTCTATAGAAACAGATGAGTCAGGCTTATTGAAAGTAAAAAATAACATCAATCTACAGGTTGCCGATGAATCCAGAAAATCGGGTTCAGGATTGAATAACTTAAGAGGAAGATATGCTCCCTTTACAGATATGGAAATAACAATAATGGCCGATGATGCTTACTTTGAGGTCAACATTCCACTTTTAGCTACTGAAAATATTTAAAATATGAATGTACTGATTATAGAAGATGAACAGCTCGCTGCTGAGAAACTTGAAAGTCTGATAAAAAAGATAGACAAAGAAATTAGCGTAATCGGTAAACTCAGGTCTGTATCGGCGGCAGTAGAGTGGCTCAGTTCAAATGAACATCCTGATTTATTAATCAGTGATATCAAATTGCTGGACGGTATCAGCTTCGAAATTTTCTCGCAGATTGACTATAAGAAACCAGTCATATTCACCACAGCGTATGATCAGTATGCGATCAAAGCTTTTGAAGTCAACAGCATCGATTACCTGCTGAAGCCTATCCAAAAAGAGAAGCTGGAGGCTGCTTTTCAGAAACTGGATGTGTTCCACGGCAATAAAGAAAATCAGGCAGCTCCTGATTATCATAAGCTTCTGGAAATGATGCAGGCTGGTACTAAGCAGTATAAATCCCGGTTTATGATCAAGGTAGGTCAAAAGATCTTGGCAGTACCAGTAGAGAAAATTGCCTATTTTTATAGCCAGAATAAGTTGAGTTATGTCGTAACTAAAGATGCAAAAAAATATCCGCTGGATGATCCATTGGAGACAATCGACCCATTGCTGGATCCGCAGAATTTTATCAGGGCAAACAGACAGTACATTATAGGGTTTGATTCTATTAAAGAAATCCACCCCTATTTCAAAGGTCGGGTCAAGCTGGAACTAACGCCTGAAAACGAACATGAAATTGTGATCAGCTCAGATAAAACTCCTGAATTTAAAAGATGGCTGGATCAATAATTAAGAGGATAGTTAAAAAGATGAACTCATTTAACATTGATTGAGTATCACTTTAGAAGCAGATAATCAACAGGTAATAGATGTCGTAGTTCCTCCGTAGTTTTATTGAAGTTTTGGTCAATTGCTAACTTTTCAAAGCTCCGGCACATATGTCTCGTCTAGATACTGATAGGTGTCCTCATTTTTGCATCCCCCAGGTGGAGTGAATAGTTTTTTATCTATCTCGACATTGTATTTGATGTCGTCGATTGTGATCGAAAGAAAATTTTCGCCATTATTTTTCAGCTGAATGAATCTCGGTTCTGAAATTCCCTGCTTTTCTTTGTATTCACTGAATTCATATTCCCATTCATTTGAATTCTTGTTGATCCATTTCCTCTTATACAACAATCCGGATTTTTGTCCGAAATACAGTGAATGCGTGTCTTTGAGCATTCTTTTGTCAATAAAATCTATTCTTAAAAGAGTGTCCTCAATATGCACTTGTTTTCGGGGAGTTAGGTTTAATATATCCATCAGCTCTGTTTGTGGATAGTGATCTTTGAAATCCACCACGTCAGGCCCGAAAAATTTGAGGATATTGCTTTGGCTGGAATGATACCAGTTACAGTCAGTCTTATCTACATAAATGGTGGTCTTTCCGCTGAGGTATTGATGGAAATCCATCGAGTTACCCGGGTAAAGATTGATCTTTTTTCTGTTGTAGTCTTTGAAACTCACCACCATATTTTTGCCTTCTTCCCAGTTGATAAAACTGTTTTCCTCTCTGCTTTTTAACTCCTTCCAGTTGAAGCCACCAGTCGCTTCAACAAAATCTTGAATGACTTTTTTAGGAGAAATATAACTTTTAGTTTGAGCTGTTAGCTGTATACTGAGACAAAATATTGCATATAAGCACAGCAATACTCGGTTGAAAATGCAGTGAATGAACCTGTTGAAAACTATGGAAATCATACAATTTGGGTTTTGATAAAATGAGACTTTAAAGTGATATACTTTGGTTTCCGCAAATCGTAACAACAATTTTTTTTCTCAGCTGTAAAAATCTCAGATTGTACTGTTCCCGATTCAGTTTTGAGAATGTCCGATTCGTCGGGATTCTGTTTTTATTGTGTTGCTAATTCTTAAAATTTGAGTCATAGTTCAATGGTTAAGTCAGCAATGACAAACCATTAAAGGTCAAAAGCTCAAAATTTTTAAAATACTCAAAAACTCAAAATAATACTCGAATGAATTTTAAAAGATTTACCACTACATTATTACTGATTGCCTTTTGCGCAATACCTGCCTTGATCAATGCGCAGGACTCAGGTTTTATTTACGGTACTGTTACCACTATTGATAACAAAACTTATACTGGTGCCATCAGATGGGGGAAAGAAGAAGTTTTCTGGACAGATATGTTCAATGCTTCCAAAGAAGAAAATGAGAATCTAAGACATCTTACCAGAGCAGAAAGAGAAGATCTTGATGAAAAAAGGTACAGAGAAAATCACAAATATGTTGAAAGAGGTATTGTAAGGTGGGTAAGCAATAGCTGGAGTAAAGACAGATACGAGCATACGCACGAGTTTTCAGTTCAGTTTGGTGAAATCAAAAAAATTGAAATAACAGGAAGGTCCAGAGTTTATTTAACCCTTCAGAATGGAGAAAGAATAGAGGCCAGAGGAGAAGGCTACAATGACGTAGGATCATCCATCAAAGTTTTGGATCAGGAAATTGGAGAGATCAAACTTAGCTGGAGTAAGATCGATGTAATTGAATTTGAGAGCACGCCTAATAGTTTAAGTGAAAAGTTTGGCGAGCCTCTCTATGGAACAGTACAGACTTATGCGGGTACGTTCGAAGGCTATGTACAATGGGATCATGATGAGAGAGTAAGTACAGATAAGCTCGATGGCGATACTTCTGATGGTGATGTTTCTATTCGTTTCGGTAAGATTAAATCAATTGAAAATGAAGGAAACAGATCAACGATTGTCCTGAACTCCGGCAGAGAGATGACATTAAGAGGAAGCAATGATGTGAATTCCGAAAACAGGGGAATCATCGTTACCAGTAAGCAATTTGGTAGAGTAGACATTCCGTGGAGAGAGTTCAGAAGAGTGACTTTTGGTACTGCAAAGGAGAAACTGCCGGCATTCAATGATTTTAGTAACTCTAAGAAAATCAAAGGATCAGTGAAAACTGTAGATGGAAATACTTTCTCCGGTACAATAGTTTACGATTTAGACGAGGAATTTACCATGGAAGTACTGCAAGGGAAAGATGAAGATATCGAATACATCATACCGTTCAGTAAGATTAAATCCATATCCCCTAAAAACTATGATTACTCTAATGTGAAATTGACTGACGGTACATCGCTCACTCTTGGGGAATCGCAGGATGTTTCAGATAAAAACAGTGGAGTGTTGGTATTTGAAGGTTCAAAAGATCCACTTTACATTCCCTGGGAAAAAATCGATACGGTAAATTTTAATTGAAGTAGTAAATAGGTGTAATAGGGTAACCCTGTCAGGTATAAAATCTGGCAGGGTTTATATTTTTACGGGCAGCAGAATTTGCATCGGAAAATAACCTTAATTTGTAAAATTATATTCGCCGGTCCATCTCATTTGAAACAAGTTTTGTAACTTGTCTTGCAACATTAATGCATTTACAAATGAGGCTTGCCACTCTGATTTTTTGTTTATTCATCATAAACACAGATTTATTTTCCCGTCAACTGGTCCTTACTTCCCCGGACGAACAAATTGAAGTAGTATTCTCCGATTCTCGTAACATTCACTATCAAGTATATTATAAAGGCGAAGCACTGACTAAGTTTTCTCCGGTGGCTTTGGAATTAACGGATGGCAGAGTGCTGGGTAAACAAACCACACTGATTTCATCTGATATTAAGCAGTATAGCAAAATGCTTTCGGTTTCGGGTGGAATCCGATCTGAGATTAAAGACGAATACAATGAGCTGACTATGCGTTTCAAAGGCAACTATCAACTGATATTCAGAGCATATAACAATGGGGTTTCCTATAGGTTTGTAACTAATTTTAAGACTGATTATGTAGTGAAGGATGAGTGGGTAGAATATAAATTCCCATCAGATTTAAAAGTAAATGCACACATAATCAATACCTACCGCAGTTCATTCGAAAAGCATTTCACCTCTAAAAACTTAAAGCAATTATCAGAGGAGAAAGATTTGATTTCTTTGCCCTTAATGGTTGAGTCTCCGGGCGGACCATCCATTTTATTGACTGAATCAGATCAGGCTGGGTATCCGGGTTTATTGTTTAAAAGATATTCGGAGGAAAATATCTACTCTATCAAAGGAGATTTTGCACCCTATCCTAAAAAGACGAAAACCGGAGGTATCAAAAATTTCAATCAATTGGTGGTGGAAGAAGAGAATTTCATTGCTAAAATGGCTGGAAACAGCAAGCTGCCCTGGCGACTGATGATTATTGAAGAGAAAGATATCGATTTAGTTGATAATACGCTGGTCTATCAGCTGGCAGAAGAGACAAAGATTAATACCTCCTGGATCAAATACGGAAAAGTAGCATGGGATTGGTACAATGCACTCAATATCGATGGAGTTTCTTTTGAATCAGGAATAAATACGGAAACCTACAAGTATTACATCGACTTTGCTTCGAAAAATAAAATTGAATACGTAATACTCGATGAAGGATGGTCAGATCAGTTCGATATCAAAGTGTTGGATGACAACATCAACCTAAAGGAGTTGATCCGCTATGGGAAAGAAAAAAATGTAGAGTTGATATTATGGTCCATCTGGTATCCATTGGAAGAAGACATGGAAGAACTTTTTAAATGGGTTAAAAATCTCGGTGTGGCTGGATTAAAAATTGACTTTTTCGATCGAAACGATCAACCTGTGATGCAGGCCCTTGAAAGAATTCTAAAAATCGCAGCAAAATATGAGTTGCTGATCGACTTTCACGGTTGCCCGACAATGGCTGGTCTCGAGAGAACATATCCTAATTTGCTAACTTATGAAGCAGTAAAAGGAAATGAGTTTGTAAAATGGGATCCCGAGGGAGAGCCGCCAGAACACAACGTCTCACTGGCTTTTACCAGGAATGTGGTTGGCCCCATGGATTACACGCCCGGAGCAATGAATAATGCTACTGAAAGAGGGTTTTATCCGAATTTCGAATCGCCGATGAGTATGTCTACAAAGGCCCATCAGGCAGGGATGTATGTAGTTTATTTTTCACCTTTACAGATGCTTTGCGATGCGCCAACAGCTTATGAAAAATTCCCTGATGTTCTGGAATTGATCAGTAGCGTACCTACTACATGGGATGAAACTATAGCGCTGGATGGAGATTATGGCGAATTCGTTGTGGTAGCTAGACGCAAAGGAGATCAGTGGTTTGTTGGAGGACTTAATAACAAAGTGGAACGAAAAATCACGATTGATCTCAATTTTTTGGAAACAGATTCTCATAAATTCCAGTTGATGACAGATGGAGTAAATGCGAACAGAAGGGCAGGAGATTACAGGATGCAGAATGGAACAACAGGTCGTAAAGAACAACTGACTATTCACCTTAAAAAAGGAGGTGGCTTTTTAATGAAGATTCAGTAAAAAAACAGATAATTCCGTAATTGCTTGTAAAAACAGATGATCGCAGACAAAACGTTGTATGTAATAACCGAAAAGACTGTTATATTGCAGCTTACAAAATAATACTTCTGAATAGCACTATTCAAATGTATATTTGCGCTTTATTTATCAATCGTAAATTTTTAGGGAAAAAACTTTTAATAAAATCATGGAAAACAACACTTACAGTGTATTCAAAGCTGTCGCCGATCCGACCAGAAGGAGCATAATCCACAAATTGTTAACCAACGGAACAGGTCTGCCTATTAATAAGATTGTAGACGATTTTTCAATGACCCGTCAGGCAGTTACAAAGCATTTAAAGATACTGGAAAATGCCAAGCTTGTAGAAATTACAAAAGTAGGAAGAGAAAAGTTCTGTATGGCAAATCCAGGGCCTATCAAGGAATTGAATGAATGGACAGATCAGTTCAAAGCTTTTTGGACTTGAGTCCGCTGGATGACAGCCATTCACATCAATTGATTAGAATGTAACCTAATATACCTTTTGTTAGTTGTATCTAAGGAACCAAGATAAATACAATAAACAATGAGAGTAATTAGGTTATTTTTTATCATTATCACATCTGTAGTTTATATTTCATGTGCACAGGAGCAACAAAATCAGCTACTTACTGGTGATCCTGTTGAGGTCGATGTACCTGAAGGAATGGAAGTTGCTACATTCGCCGGAGGCTGTTTCTGGTGTACAGAGGCAGTATTTGAAAGGGTAAAAGGCGTTGAGTCTGTGGTGTCGGGATATTCCGGAGGAAAAGAGTTAAACCCAACTTACTATCAGGTGGGTAGCGGACGTACCGGACACGCTGAAGCTATTCAAATAATTTATGACCCCAAAGTAGTATCTTACGACAATTTACTTGAAATCTTTTTTGCCACTCATGATCCAACTACTCTGAACAGACAGGGTCCGGACGTTGGTCCGCAGTACCGATCTGCTGTTTTTTATCACAACGATGGGCAAAAGAAGGCAGCAGCCAAATATGTTAATAAACTAAGTAGTTCAGGTAAATTTTCCAACAAGATTGTTACTCAACGGGTACCTTATCTCAATTTTTATGAGGCGGAGGACTATCATCAGGATTATTATGAAATAAACCCAAATCAGGGCTACATTGTACAAGTTACAAGACCTAAAGTAAATAAATTCATCAAGCAGTATCCGCAATACCTGAAGGATAAATATAAGAAATAAGCAAGCGTTACGTTGGCAGTAGAAGGGGTATTTTAGCGATACCCCTTTTTTTAATCAGTAGATAAAATAACTAAACAAGTATTTATCTATTCGCAACTCCATCAGTCGATTAAGATTTCATACTTATCTTTTTCCAAATAAAATCACTCTTCACTTGCTTTTCCTGATCAGAATTGATTGAATAGAGTATTCAATTCAAGAATTTCTGTGATTGATCATATTTTGCCGACAGCCATTTTATAATGATGTATAGTCGTATTGACAATCAGTCGGTAAGACCAGGGAAGTATAGCACTGTCAAAACTGAAAATGTCTATATATTTGACTATGGTATATGTGCTTATCCTGATTTCGCTGGTATTAGTAATCGTAGTGTTTACAAGACGTAAAAAAACACTTTACAAAACCTTTCCTGACAACTGGAGAAAAATTTTACTGGAGAAAGTAACCTTTTACAGGAACCTCAATGTAGAAAAGAGACAGCTCTTTGAAGAAGATATTCTGGGATTTTTGAATGATGTAAAGATTACCGGAGTAAATGTAGAAGTGGAAATTGCAGATAAGCTTTTAGTGGCAAGCAGTGCAGCTATACCTGTTTTTGGTTTTCCCGAATGGGAATATACCTACCTCGATGAAGTCCTGCTATACCCTGGTGCGTTTGATAAAAATTTCGGAGAGCCTGGTAATGGAGAATATATTACCGGGATGGTTGGGAATGGCCCAATGGAAGGTAAAATGATCTTGTCAAAACCTTCATTGCACTTAGGTTTTTCCAATGACCGGGATAAGAAAAACGTTGGGATTCATGAATTCATTCATCTGATTGACAAAGAAGACGGAAAAATTGATGGATTACCACTGGTTATTAATAAAGAGCCCTATCTGCTTCCATGGCTTGAGCTGACAAGAAACAAAACAGCAGAAATTCTAAAAAAGCAATCAGATATCAACCCATACGGAACCACTAATCAGCAGGAATTTTTGGCAGTTACCAGCGAATATTTTTTTGAGAGACCCCATCTGCTCAAATCTAAGCATCCGGAATTGTATGAATATTTATCATTGGCGTTTAATCAAAAACCTGATGAGCTTATTCCCCGAACCAGCAGACCTGCAAAACTGATCGGTCGTAATAGTCCATGTATTTGCGGTAGCGGGAAGAAGTATAAGCACTGTTGTCTGGCTTCCTGAAAAAAAGGTGAATTTTTTTGGGTTACCTTTTAGCTTTTTGGTTACATATAAGTAGAAGATTGTTTTTAAAATGAATTATATTTGTAGCTAACTAAAACTGAGCCACAATGAAAAATAAGAAAAACCTAAGTGCATTTACATTATCCGAACTTTTAGTTGTTTTAGTAATCGTAGGTATATTAATAGCTATTGCTATACCTTCCTTTATGCCATTAATCTCAAAGACCAGGTCTTTGGAGGCCAAGAAGCAACTCAAACATGTTCATTCATTACAGAAAATCTATTTCTACGAGTATTCATCTTTTTCAGACGATTTGTTGAGAATCGACTTTGAGCAAACAAAAGCGCTCGATGGCACAGATGAGAATAACTACATGATAGAAATGGTTAATGCCACAAATACCACTTTTCTGGCACGGGCGACAGCCACCAAAGATTTTGATCAGGACGGAGTTTTTAACATCTGGGAGATCAATCAGGATGGTCAGTTAACCGAAGTAGTGAAAGACTAAATATGATCGGGATCCCTGTGGTCCTGGTTCTATGCCTAGTCTTTTACCAGGATCTTAAACAAAGAGCCATTCACCTCTTCGTTTTCGTGGCATTAGTATGTGCAGAATTTGCCACTAAATATTTGAAAGGTGAACAGCTATTGTCTGTAGACATACTTTTAAACTGTTCTTATATGCTTGTATTGATCACCATTTTACTGTTGTATTTCAGATTAAGATTTGGAAGCTGGAACCTGCTTGAAAAGGGGTTAGGCCTTGGAGATCTGGTATTTTGGATAGTGAT
>JBCBHL010000256.1:0-10708 GCA_038525605.1 Bacteroidota bacterium | reverse complement strand
GCTGCTTAATTCGGGAATCTCCTGATCGGGCGTATGATAGAAGATGCTCTCAAGTACTTTGTCTTTCACCATCTGTGAATAGTAGTTTTCTCCGGAATCAATTTTATAGATAGCTTCTAACATACGCCCGATCAGGAGATTCCCGAATTAAGCAGCAGGGAAAAAGAAATCATCAAACTAATCTCATCGGAATACACAGCACAGGAGATAGCAGATAAACTATTTATTAGTCAACACACCGTTAACACCCATAGAAAAAATCTACTTGTAAAACTGAAACTGAAAAACGTTGCTGGCCTGGTAAAATTCGCTGTGGAAAATGGTCTTGCCTGATTATTTAACCACAAACATTTTGTTCCTTTAGTTCCAGTGATCAGCTATTAGGTGTTTTTGCGTTCGCCTTTTTTAGTGATAGGCTTTCTGAAATTGGATGTTACTAATATTTGATATTAACTATTTAGTAATCAGCTGCTTGAAGTCCTCTATTTGAAGTTTATTCTCCACTCCGGTATTTACAATCACCCTTTTGTGTCATATTGGATTTTACACCTTTTTAGTGAGTATATTTTATATGTGCATCACCTAATTTTGATTTTATTATGAAACAATAGGACTTTACTTATACCACTCAAATGACACCAAGACTTTCACCAACACTTTTTATTTTTCTGCTATTTATACTTCCTTCATCGATTATTGCACAAACTGATTATTACTGGGTCGGGGATGGTGGAACCTGGGACGATTTGAATCACTGGGCTACAAATAGTGGAGGTACTGTACTGCATACAGAACTACCTAATGAAAATGACAATGTAATATTTGATGAAAACTCCTTTACGCAAGAGTCACAGACTGTTTCCTTAAGCTCAAATGCCGTCTGTAATAACATAGACTGGTCGATGGCCTCATTTCGTCCAAGGTTTTCCAGTAGCTCTTCATATGAATTGGATATTCACGGACAGTTGACACTTACGGACTCCGTAATAATGTCTGGTTATCTTGGTGATCTTGTATTTCTATCCGACGACCCAGTCGATGTGGACTTTGGAAAAAACAGGACATTTAATCAAGCCACAAGCTCATGGGCAAGAATGCATTTTGAGGGTAACGGGCCTTTTGTTATTCAGGATAGCGTATTGTCTGGTCAGTTTTACCTGAGAAACGCTGCTCAATTAGATTTTAATCAGCAATTTGTTGATTTTCGGGAACTGGAAATCATTAGTAATTTTACCGGAAGTATTGATGTTACCGGTGCTGAAATTCACACTGAAGTACTGGATTTTCAGCAGATGGACTCAGATCTGTACACCTATTTAGATGATTCGGAAACCGAAATATTTGTCTCGTCAAGACTCAACATTCGCGATGCAAATAGAAATTTTGGTCATGTAAGTATTGCCAGAGAGCTATCTGACAATTCGTTGAATCCGGTAAGTGTGTTTGTGTCGGGACAAACCAATGATAGCATTCGTTTTCGATCGTTCACTGTTGAACCGTTTATGATTGTTACGATTCAATCGGGTTTGGTTCTGGAGACTGAATTGGTTGAGCTAACAGGGACCAGAACAATGCCTATTACTCTCAACGCACAAACGACAGGAGAGAGGGCTTCTATAAGTGTAGAAAATGGTATAATTGAAGCTAACTATCTTGATATAAAAGATATACATGCGGTCGGCGGAGCAACCTTCAATGCCCTTAACTCTCTCGATGGTGGAGGAAATATCGGATGGAATTTTTCTGCTCCGCAAGCAATTGACTTTTACTGGGTTGGCAATACAGGCAACTGGAATGATCCTACTCACTGGGCTACCACCAGTGGTGGAACGACGCTCCATCAAACTCCTCCCACCAGGTTTGACAATGTAATATTTGATGCGAATTCATTTTCCAGCAATTCTTCTGTCACCATTAACAATTCCATACTAAATGAGTGCAAAGACATTGATTTTAGTGATATCGATGTTGACATGACTTTTAGAGCTGTAAATTTTCTTGCCAGGTTTAATGTCTACGGTTCATTCACCGCATCCCGTTCAGTGAGTTTCGATAATTTCAGAACTGATATCAACTTCATGTCAAGTTCAGCAGCTGATATTACGATGAATGGAAACGCAACTGTAGGAGAGGATGATGAGATTAAATTTTTTGGTGATGGACCTTTTACCTTTCAGGACAGTGTCAGAGAAGGCAGATTTGAAATAAACAATAATGCTGTCATAGATTTTAATGAGCGATATGTTGATGCACAATACCTTCGGGTTAACTCAAATTTTACAGGTACTCTTGATATCTCAAACTGCCAGATTCATCTGGGACAATTGACGATATCAAGTAACAACGATTACTCATTTCTAAAAGAAGGATCAGACATCTTGATTAACAGAAGTCTTGCGAACACAGGGCGGACCATCAATCTGGGGAATGTTACCTTCCAAAAAGGAACTTCTGATTTTCTGCTTACTTCCAATAGGAGCGATGGTACAGTTGAATTCGATACTTTAACAATTGATCCCGGTAATACTCTTGTACTAGAAGCCAACTATAACCTGGCTTTTGATCACTTGATTGCTGTTGGTGAGCGGGCAGCGCCTATCACAATCAGGTCGAACGAACCTGGTGTTGAAACTACTTTCATTTCTGATGCTGCCAGTATTGAAGGTACTTACCTCGATTTGAAAGATATCCATGGATCGGGAGGAGCAACCTATTTGGCAAACTTTTCAGTCGATAACGGAAATAATACAGGGTGGTCTTTTACCGTGCCGCCTTCATTTGATTACTATTGGGTAGGGGGAGCCGGGAGCTGGAGTGAAGCTTCACTTCATTGGGCAACATCCAGTGGTGGTACCTCATTTCACGATGCGCCACCTTCGCGCCTTGACAATGTGTTCTTTGATGAGAACTCATTTGCACAGGACAATGAAACAGTCTTAATCGACCTAGATGCGGCAATGGGAACACTGCACATAGAGGATATCCAGACAGGTGCAGGATTCTCCAATGGGCAGGATGACTTTGGTTTGGAAGTTTTCGGAGATTTTACGATTGACAAGAATTTTGATCTTAGTTTGTTTGATACTTACATTCAAATAAATTCAGAAAATGATGTGGATATTACCACAAACGCTAACAGAAGTTTCAATTCCGACTTACAATTTGATTTTTTTGGTTCAGGAACATTCAATTTCATGGATAGCGTTTTCATGCCGCAGATAACTATTAATGACAGAGGATCATATCAATTGAATGGCAATTATTTTGATATCGACAGGTTAACCTTCAATAGTCAATTTCAGGGCGTCTGGGATATGTCCGATGTGACAATGAGAGTAAGTCAATTAACTAATTCAAGAAGAAATTCTCCCGAATTTGACCTGATAAAAGACCGATCACTTCTTTACATAGATAACAGATTTTCTAATGCCGACAGAGATTACAACTATGGCAATGTCGTACTGGAGAATACTAATGCTAGTGTAAGACTGAATAGTAGTGGACTAAACGGTGCAACTTTCGACACGTTAACAATAGAACCTGGCGCGACTGTATTTTTTGAATTTATTGCCAGGTTTAGAATGTCTGAATTCATCGCTCAAGGTACACCAAACCAGCCTATTTTCCTTAGAAATACTAATCCGGGAGGAAACAGAACCTCAATCATAGAGGTAACAGAAGGTACAATCAATGGTACTTATCTAGATATGAATCTCATTGAAGGAAGAGGTGGGGCCGTTTTCAATGCTTACAATAGCGTAGACAGTGAAGGAAATGTAGGTTGGAATTTCCTGACGGACAACGACCCACCATCTTTTATTGCAGGTCAACCGACCAGCAGCAACATCACCGGTAACAGTATTAATGTAACAGCAGGACTGGATCAGGAAGGAGGAGTTTTCTATGCAGTTGTCAATAGTTCTGATATTCAGCCAAGTATTGATCAAATTGTGACAGGGCAAAACGGAGGCAATCTACCTGCAGTTAGCAGTGGCAGAGTGAATATTTTCAAAGCTGACTCAGTCTTCCAGTTTGTGGTCGGAAATGTATCTCCGTTAAGCGATTATAAATTATACCTGGTTGGTGAAGATTTTGTTAGCAATGTGATGGCTGATTCGGTAGTTATCGATTTTTCAACTCCTCGGGGACAGCAATTATTACAACTGGAAGATCCCGGTGAATTACGTTTTGGAGACACCCCTCTTGATTTAATCACCTCATCTAATTCCGGGTTACCTATCGCGATTACCAGCTCGAATAGTGGTGTGATGACAATCAATGGTAATCTGGCTACTATTACAGGCGTTGGAACCACTACCATTACATTAACGCAAGGTGGTAACGAAGCTTATTTTCCAGCTTCTGAAACATTTGACATCACAGTAGGCAAGCGATTGCTGACTATTACAGCCAATGATTTACAAAAGACTTACAGATCTGAAAACCCGGTGCTTACGCTTTCTTATGATGGGTTCTTAAGTGGAGACGATGTAAGCAGCCTTGCAGCTATGCCCATGGTTAGTACGTCTGCCGGGGCACTGAGTGACGCAGGCCAATATGCGATTGCTGTTGCTGCAGCTGCTGATGACGTCTATGAGATTGTAACAGAAAATGGGATACTAACGATTAATAAGGCTATCCTAAACGTATCAACCGGCAATTATTCGAAAACGTATCTGGATGAACTTCCGGTAATAGGATTGACCTATGATGGGTTTTTGGGTGGTGAAACTGTCGTAAACCTGGATGCTGTTCCTGATTTTAGCCTATCGGCAAATGCGAATTCTGATGCTGGCGTTTACCCGGTGATTATTTCGGCAGTCATTGATACAAACTATGAAATCGTAAGAGAAAATGGTATCCTGACGATTGACAAGGCTACTTTGAACGCCTCTGTTGGTGAGTATTCCAAAGTTTATGGAGAACAAAACCCGGATTTTATAATCACTTACACTGGCTTTGTTGGTGGAGAAGACCTATCCGTCATTGATAATCCTTTAAACGCCGTCACAGATGCCAGTCAGACTTCTGATGTGGGAGACTACAATATATCATTTGAAAGGGGAACGGATAATAACTATGAAATCATTCCTGTAAATGGAACCTTGGAGATAACGAAAGCAGCGTTATCAGCAACTGCATTAGATCAGGAAAAATCTTATGGGCAGGCAAATCCCAGGTTTGAAATTCAATATTCCGGTTTCTTAAATGGAGATAGTGAATCGGACCTTGATGATGCACCAGCAGTAAATACATCCGCAACAACACTCAGCGACGTGGGGGAATATACTTTGACTATTCCTCCATTAGTCGACAATAATTATGAGATATCATCATCGGATGGTACGCTGACGATTCGTAAAGCAGAACTGGTAGTCACTGCCGATGATCAGGTAATGCAGGTTGGTTCAGAAGTTCCTGAGCTTACTTTGTCATACTCCGGTTTTCAAAACAATGACAATGAATCGGATTTAGATGAAGCCCCTATTGTCTCTACTACGGCTACAAGTTCCAGCACAGAGGGAGAGTATGCAATAGAAGTGATAGGTGGTTTAGACAATAACTATGAATTTGTGCTCGAGAATGGTGTAATCAGCATTTTCGATTTTCTACCTCAAACGATCAGTGTGCCTTCGGTCAGTTCGCCAACTTATGGAGATGATCCTTTAGTACTTGATGCCACTGCTACATCGGAGTTATTAGTAACTTTAACAAGTTCGGATGAGGACGTCATCAGTGTCAATGGATCTACCTTGACAATAGTGGGCGCAGGTTCTGCAACGATTACAGCATCACAAGGAGGAAACAGTATTTATGCTCCGGCTCCTGATGAATCATTGAATGTAACCGTCAGAAAAGCGACGCTTTCCGTAACTGCTGATGCACAGTCTAAAAGAGTCGGGACCATCAACCCAGACCTGACTGTTAGTTATACTGGTTTTATCGGAAATGATGACGTTTCAGTTCTTGATGAGCTACCGGAGATTACAACCACAGCAACGACTGAAAGTACAGTAGGAAGTTACCCAATAACACTTTCAGGAGGTGTTGACAACAATTACACTTTCAATTTAAGTAATGCCAGGCTTACAGTTATCGCAAAAGAGGAGCAAAGAATAACTTTTGATGAAATTGCTGACGCCTCTTATGGTGACTCCTCGTTTAGTTTGGTAGCTTCAAGTGATTCAGAATTACCAGTGATTTTTTCGGTAGATCAGGGAGGAATCATTGAAATAGATGGGAATAATGTCACGATACTAAATGCAGGAACAGTGGAGATAACAGCTACGCAGGAAGGAAATGTTGATTTCAATGAAGCGCCTGCTGTCTCCAGAAGCTTAACAGTGAGTAAAGCGGAGCTTTCGGTAACTGCCCTAGATCAGGTAAAAAGAATAAACACAGAAAATCCCGAACTGGAATTTTCCTATGAAGGCTTTATCAATGGAGATGATGTATCAGATATTGATAACCAGCCCAGTATCAACACATTGGCAGATGTCAACAGTGAGGCAGGGGAGTATTCAACTGACTTATCAGGTGGAAGCGATGACAATTACGAATTTAATTTTGTCTCTGGCATACTGACAATCGAAGCTCAACTCCTTCAAACGATTGAGTTTGAGGAAATTGGCATGCTTACTTTTGGGGATGATAGTTTCACTTTACAGGCTTCCTCAGATGCTCAGCTTCCGGTATCCTTTTCCAGTTCGGATGAGTCCGTCATTTCCATAGAGGGCTCTACAGCAACAGTAATAGGGGCAGGTAATGTCATCATTACGGCATCTCAGGATGGGAATGTAGATTATCTGGATACATCAGTGAGCCGGGAAATCACTGTTCAAAAGGCTTCACAAATTATCACTTTCCAGGAACTTGATGACGTATCGGAGGATGTTGAATCCATCATTCTGGAAGCAACAAGTTCTTCAGGATTGGCTGTTAGTTTCGCATTGGTCGAAGGAGATGCCAGTATTGAGGATAATGAATTGTTAATAAATGCACCTGGCTCAATTACTGTTGAGGCAACTCAGCAAGGAAACGAGAATTTTAATGCCGCCTCAGCTGTTGTCAGATCATTCGAGGTACTAGTGGTGAATAGCACAGAAGACATCTCTAAACTTATCTTCAACATTTTCCCAAACCCTGCTGAAAATCAATTGAACATTCAGCAAAATCAAAAACAAGGTCTTAAAATAGAGATCATAGGTCTGACTGGTAGTTCAGTCATGGCATCAGATATAAATGATCTAAATAACAGATTTGACATAGGTCATTTAAAATCAGGAACTTATATCATATTGATCACCAATCAAAAAGGAGCGCTACTTAATAAATCGTTGTTCATCAAGAAATAGGTTAGACCTTATGATTATTTAGTAGTATAGGACGGATGGTTCGTCTAATGATGGATCATCCTTTTTTTGCATAGATGCAGGTGAAAATTTTCACAGGACTTCTTCTCCACTAGCCTTTCATCAGGCCAATCTCTTTTTTTATTTTTATAAATTCCGGGTGATTTTGTAGGTCATCCCATATGGGGCTCACATGTAGAAAAACCATTGCACCAATTCTTTTGTCCATGCATTTTCTGAGGTATTCGATTGCCTGGTCAAATCTTTGCAACCCCGTATATAAGATGGCAAAATCAAATTCAAAAGTTGCTGTCGGATTTGTTTCAGCTTCATTGATAAGCTGTTGTAAATAGAATTCGGCGGTTTCAAAATCTCCCATCATAGCATGCGCATAGCCAAGCTGAACGAATGGCTTAACAGTATGCACCTGCTGATTAGTATCCAAAGATTTAAACAGATAGATTGCCTGGTCATAGTCACCATCCATCAAATAGGCCCACCCTTTAAATTCAACGGCAGAAAGGAAGCCGGGATCTATTTCAAGCATTTGATTATACACCTGGATCGCTTTAGCATATTCCCTTTTAAAATAATGGGTATCAGCCACGGTTCTGTTGATCAGCAACGATAGCGGATCGATTTCCCGTGCTTTTTCCATGAATTTGATTGCCTCTGGGTGATCATTATAAATCATGTAGTACAACGAAATCGCCATGTTACCATCCGGAGACAGGGGATTGATCATCAAAGACCTTTTGGCAAGATTGATAGCTTGCTCAAAATCCCAACGATAGAAGTACTGCACAAATGACAGAGAGACAATTGCAGATACATTGGCAGGATTAATCTCCAGCGCTTTTCTGGCAGAAGACTCACATAATTGATAGCCTGTTTCGGGATTTAAGTAACCAGTTGTGGACAACAGCGAATAAGACTGTGCCAGGCCTGCATAAGCCTGGTCAAACTCCGGAACTAAATCGATTGCCTGCTTGAAGCAATTGACAGCAACGTCCGCTTCTGCAGGCGTCCATTTATTGTAATGGAATAAACCTTTCAGGTAATGATTAAAGGCTTCAGGATCGATTTTCTTCGCTTCATTGTCTTGCTCATTGACGTTTGTACCGAGCCTTTCTCTTAATTGAACTGATATTTTGTGCGCAATTTCATCCTGTAATTCAAAAATATCTTCTAACAGTCTGTCATACTTTTCGGACCACAACTCATATCCGTCAAAAGTGCTGCTGAGCTGAGCAGTGATCCTGACTTTGTTGCCTGCTTTTCGAACACTTCCTTCCAGAATCGACTGTACCTGTAAGTCCTTTCCAATTTTTCTAATATCCTGATTTTTCCCTTTGAAGGCAAATGAAGAAGTTCGGGAAATAACTTTTAGTCCTTCTACTTTGGCCAATGCTGAGATGATCTCTTCTGTGATACCATCACTAAAGTACTCATTTTCGGGATCGTTGCTACGGTTTATAAAAGGTAAGACGGCAATACTCTTAATTTGATCCCGTACCTTGCCCTGCAATTCCGTCCTTTGTGGTACTATGAGGCCTTCAGTTGACAGGGCATAAACTTCAACAGGTTTTTTTACATTTTTTAAATCAAACTCTCCCATGAGCAGCGGACTAAAGTATTGATGGTTCTTAATATCATCATATACCTTTTCCGATATCATAACAGAGCCTGGCACTGAAAAAGATTCGATTCTGGAAGCAATGTTTACGCCGTCACCATATACACCTTCATCGTCGATTACAACATCTCCGGTATGAATTCCTATTCTTAACGGAATTTTCTTGGCAATCGACTTCTTTTGTATTGATAAGGAAGCATTAGCGGCTGAAATCGTACTATTGAAAATAGTCAATGCACCATCACCGTAATACTGTAGAATCTCACCATTGTACTCAGCAACTTCCTGCTCCAAAATTTCCCGGTGCTCAGATCTAATGCCGATTGCATTAAACTCATCTTCCTGCATCATGGCCGTGTAACCAGCCAAGTCAGTAAACATAATCGCGCTGAGTTGTCTTTTAGCCATAACTATTGGTTATTCTTAATTGTAAAAAAAGCAATTAAACTTGATACAAACGCCAGCGATGCGCTGATATACCCTACAATACCGTAAGTTTTGACAAAACTGATATCAAACAATTGATCAACCTGTGTTCTTAGTTGCTCCGGGTAGCTTACATTGCTTTTTGCTTCGCCAAGATTAGTTGCCTCCATCATAATTTCCTCCGTTACCAGATCGGTTAGTTCAAGTACGGTAGTGCCTTCACTGACAAATCCAACAAACAGATAGACCGCTAAAGCCCCTACAAAAGCATTTACAAAGGTTCCTGCTATTCTTGTTACACTATTATTAATGCCTGATGCTGTGCCCGATTTTTCATCAGCTACACTCGTCATCACAATGGTGGTTAGAGGCACAACAGTTATTGACATGCCAAAGGCGAAAATCATGAACCAGGGAAAGTAAGTTGTCCAGTATTCCCCCGGGCCTGCAGTCATTTCTATCATAGACATGCCAAAAATACCTATACCAGTAATTAAAGGTCCAAAAATCAGAAAGTTTCTCGCTCCATATTTATCTTTCAGTGAGCCCATTTTTCTGCCCATCAAGACCATTAAAAATGAAAATGGTAAGAAGGTAAGGCCAGCCTGTAACTCGGAATACCCCTGTATCTGGATAAGGTTTAGTGAGAAAAACAACATGATGCCTCCCAGCCCGGCATATAAGAAAAACGATAATAGATTCACTCCGGAAAATGTTCTGTTTTTAAATAAGTCTAATGGAATCATCGGATCCGCTACCTTATATTCGACGTATATAAAAAGGATAAAGAGGACAATTCCGCTGATTATTGTGCCTGATACTAACAGATTATCAAAACCGGACTCAGGCATTTCCAGAAAACCATAGGTTTGAAGTGATAAACTGACAATTAATAAAATCGCTCCAAGCCAGTCTATTTTTGGCGAACCTTTAACGACACTTTCCGGCACTCTGTATTGCAATATCAAATATGAAATAATCCCTAATGGAAGGTTGATGAAAAAAATGAACCTCCACAAGCCTACTGAGGCGAGTGCTCCTCCTAAAACGGGCCCACAGATCATCACTATTGTGGTAGCAGCTGACCATGTTCCTATTGCTTTTCCTTTTTCTTCTTTACTAAACACGGACGAAATAATCGATAAGCTTCCGGGAATCATCAAGGCACCTCCAATACCCTGAATGGTTCTGAAAACAATGAGAGATTCAATACTTGCTGAAAACCCACAGAGGACAGAACTGATTGTAAAAACTAAAATACCAAACTTAAATATCTTAACCCGCCCCATTTTAT
>JBCBHL010000255.1:0-10735 GCA_038525605.1 Bacteroidota bacterium | reverse complement strand
TTACCATTTTCGTCCAGGCGAATAATGTCAAAGGCAACCATCTCATCAGCACCAAACGGTTTGGCATTTTTCCAAACGTTGTGCATAAACACATAATTACCATCCTGAAACATTCTGACGTTTTCTGCATAAGTGCCGTTTTCCTTGAGCACAGGAAGCATCCCAATGAAGGGTTCGAGACCTGTTGGAACAAAAGGATTGTGCTGGATGTAATCTGCATTTGCAAACTTTCGCATGGTTTCTGCGTCTTGTTTGGCAACCGCACCTAAGAAAGTGCCCACGATTTCTTTGTTACTCATAGTTAATTTTTTTGAATTTGACTGTTCCTGTTTCTTGCTGCTTTCCGTGTTTGTCTTTGTTGAATTACAACTGGTAAAAAGTCCCGCGATTAGTATTGTGATGATTATCTGTTTCATCTGATTTCTATTATTACTTGTGATTTGCAAGCAAAATTATTGTATTACTTTTAAAATGCAAGTAAAAATCTATTTTAATTTCATTTTGCAAGTAAAAAAATTTATTGACTACCTTTGTTGAGGAAAGAGAAACAAAAAGCAATGGACGCAAAATTTAGATGCGATTGCCCTTTTACATCCGCTTTGGATGTTATTGGCGATAAATGGATGTTGGTAATTGTGAAGCAAATACTTATGGAAAACAAGCACACTTTTAAAGACTTTACCGAAAGTAGTGAGCGCATTGCGACCAATATTTTGACCACCAAACTGAAGCAACTCGAAGATTTTGGAATCATCACCAAAACCAAACTACCCGACAATAAAAAATCCAACATCTATCTTTTAACAGAAAAAGGAATTGCTTTGACCCCTGTAATCCTAGAATTAGGGATTTGGAGCGACAGTCATTTAAGGGAGTTAAACCCAACTATTCTTAATGGCCGTGAAATGAAGTTATTGAAAAAGGATAAGATTGAGTTTGGCAGGGTAATCGAACAAAGTTACCGAGAAAAACTAGCCACCATATCCAATAGAAAGTAGTGAATAAGGTGTTTGGATCGAAGAACTCCAACAGAATATCATTACCAATACACGTTACTTTTTGAATAAAACACAGTAACAGACCTTTATACCTGATATATTTGTTTAATGGATTTTGGCCTGTTTCAAACAAATCATTTTGGGTTGATTGTCTATTCCATATATATTCTGACAATAGTCTGGATTGTTTTAAAAAAGGAATATAAGGGAATTAGTGTCTTGTTCCCTCTGGTCTCATTGATCGAAGGGCTCTTTATCGACTGGCGCTGGAATCAGCTTCAGAATTTTGACGGACTGAATCAATTGATTTTAGGAGGATTGCCCAGCTTATTAATAGCAGTAGGGTTTCCTTTTATTGGATTCTACCTGCATCATTTTTTACCCGCCAAAGTCCGTTTTTATATGAATAGTCAAAACCTATTTCCGTTCTCTTCAAAGGCGTTGGAAAAAAACGATTTGCCAAGATATTTCAAAAGAGGATTCATTTACAGTTGTTCTACTTTGATCTTGCACGAACTATCGCAAACATGGAACCTGTCCAGTAGAAACACATTTGATACAGTTGACCTTATTTTTATTGTAATAGGATCGATCATCAGTATTTTAGTCTACCAATTGATCAAAAACTTATAAAGTCAGTTGAGGTATCAGCATGTTAGTGACGTAATTCGTACCGATCTGAGACATTTCTGAGTACTTGTTGTGTAGCAGATACACTGCTGCCAATTCATTCTTCCGTGAATTTTTATTATTTTGAGCTGGAAGTGACTTAGTGTAAATACATTCCGATGAAGCAAACCTCTGCGATTCCGTTCAATGATGATATTGAGAAGCTGTATCGGTTTCTTCAACTGACGACAATTCCGGAAAAGAACTTTCACATCGAAACACATCAGAACTTACAATCGGTATTACCTACCGAATGTCCTCCATTTCGAAACAACTTTTATGAAATATCACTGGTAACAGGCGGTTCCTCCATTTCATTCCAAATCAATCAGCAAGAATTTCGAACACCCCAACAGTATATTGTACTAACATCCCCGCAGCAGGTACGAAGTTGGAAAGGTATTCAAAGAGATTTAGAAGGATTCGTGTTGTTCTTCGACTTGACAATCCTGGAAGACGTGAGAACTGATAATTGACTGAAACAGTTTCCCTTCTTCAACATTTTTGAATCTAATTTATTGGCAATAGAAGCCGAAGAAGCGTTGGAGTTCAATTTTTACTTTCAGCAAATAATTCAAAATTATCAACAGCGTCAGCCCTTTTCCAATGAATTGATCAAGACTAATTTACAATCTATACTTTGGCTATGTAATCGAAAGTATTGGCAGGGAATGAAAGGAGAGGTCAAAGAAAATGAACATGAAAACAACCACATAGCTGCTCGGTTCCGGTATTTAGTGAGTCAGAATTTTATGGAAATACGTACGATTAATCAATATGCCGATCTGCTTCATATATCTCCTAATCACCTCAGTCAAACCATCAAACAAACATTGGGAGTAAATGCAAAATCGATCATAGACGCCCGATTGCTCATTGAGTCTGAATACCTCCTCAGGCATACACCGCTTTCGATCACCGAAATCTCCTATAAGCTGGGATTTCCTGAAACTGCCCATTTTACCCGATTTTTCAAGAAACACCGTCAGGCATCTCCTTCCTCATTTCGCCAATAACTCCCGGGTTCCCCTGATTCCAAGATTTTGGTAATTATTACCATGAAAGTGGTAACATATTCTTTCGATTCTACCCGCACCTTTGTCTTGTAAGCAGTAGTTAACAAACTATTAAAATCTAAATCATGAAAAAATTAATCATAAAAAACTCAGGAATCATTGCATTGGTAATTGCCATAGGCATGTTCTTATTTACTTCACTAAAAAACAAAAAAATGGAAAGAATTGAAACCGCATCTGCGACGATGCAAAATGTGAATTTTAAGCGTGACGGATTACGTTTGGCAGGGCATTTGTTTTTGCCTCCGAACTTTGAAGCATCATCTGAATATCCTGCCCTGATTGTGCAGGGTTCGGTCTCATCAGTAAAGGAAATGATGCCTGATAACTATGCGGCAAAATTGTCAGCAGAAGGCTTTGTTGTATTGAACTTTGACTATGCAAGTTGGGGTGAGAGCGAAGGTGAGCCACGTCAAAACGAAAATGTTGCTGGTAAACTGCTTGATCTGCAAGCTGCAGTCACTTTCCTGGAACAGCTATCCTATGTATCAGATATAGGCATGGTAGGCATCTGTACGTCAGGAGGAAATGCAGCTTATCTGGCAGCAGCAGATAAACGGGTAAAAGCTGTTTCCGCAGTTGTGCCCTGGATGTATGAACCAGCTTTGGCAGAACCCTTTTGGGGTTTAGAAACCCTGCGATCAAACCACGAAAAATCAGTTGAAGCCAAAGATCACTTTGTCAAAACCGGTGAAAACAAAACCACGAGAATCTTCACCAATGACCCAAAAGTGGAAGGCTTTAACCTGACTCCCGGAGAATATTATTTCGATGATAGCCGTGGTGGTAGTATTGCTAACTGGAAAAATGAAGTCTCCTGGTCCTCATGGATCGATTGGGTTGAGATCTTCGATCCAATTAGTGAGGCACCAGAGATCAGTATTCCGTTTCAGGTTTTTTCAACTGATGACGCGCTTATTCCTCTTCAGGCGAAGAAATTCTATGAATCCCTCAATACCGAAAAGGAATTAGTATGGGGAACCGGTTATCACTTTGACTTCTACGATAAACCAACTGAAATCAATCAGGCACTGGATGCGATCGTTCCTTTTATGCAAAAGCACCTTGATTAAAAAGCAAATCTCAATTTTAAAAAAATAATATCATGAAAAGTATCAACAATAAAAGAGTCTGGTTGATCACAGGAGTTTCTACCGGACTTGGAAAAGAATTAGCCAAATTAGTTGTGAACAAAAATGAGCGTGTCGTTGCTACATTTCGCTCCAAAGAGCAGGCGGATCATTTCACTGATCTTGAACAGGGGAAACTAGGACTTGTGCTGGATGTGACAAATAATAGTCAGATTACCACAGGAATTGAAAAAAGCATTGAGGAGTCACCAACTGAAGAGATACATAGACAATTTGATGTCAACGTATTTGGAGCAATTGAAATGATTAAAGCCGTATTGCCACAAATGCGAAAGCAAAAATCAGGGCATATTTTAAATATTACTTCAGTTGGTGGTATTATCGGGTTCACTGGATCAGGTATCTACAATGCCTCCAAGTTTGCCCTGGAAGGCATAGGCCAGTCCCTTCAACTACAGATAGAGCACCTGGGAATCCGGGTGACCAATATAGAGCCGGGTCCTTTTAGAACAGATTGGGCAGGGCGTTCGGCCAATTACACCGAATCAAAGATTGGTGACTATACAGAGTCTGTTGGCAAAAATCTCGAATGGGTACAATCGATTGACGGTGAACAAGCCGGGGACCCGGTAAAAGCAGCCAAAGCGATGTATGAAGTAAGCTTATTAGAAACACCTCCATTGAAGTTGCCGTTGGGAGAATATGCTTATGAGGCAATTTCCAGCCACTACAAAGCTTCGCTTAATGAACTCATGGCGTATGAATCAATTGGGAGACCTACTGATTATTAGGCTGTTAAAAAAACTGATGACAAAACAAGACTTTACTTAAAGGTGAGTCTTGTTTACCTTTGTCTAAACATCAACAATTAAATAAGAAAGTGCCATGTCGATCAATTCGGAATCAGAGTTATTAGGAATGAAAAAGATTAGTGAAGTTGTTGGAACGACACTAAAATTGATGAGGCAACACGCCAAAATCGGGATGACCACCAAGGAATTGGACAAACTCGGTGGTGAAATATTGAGGAGCTACGGTGCTAAATCTGCTCCTAATGAAACTTATGATTTCCCTGGCTATACCTGCATTAGTATCAATCAGGAGGCAGCACATGGAATTCCTTCGCAAGAGAAGATTCTTCAGGAAGGAGATTTAATCAACATCGACGTTTCCGCTGAACTAAATGGGTTTTGGGCTGACAATGGGGGTTCTTTCGTCCTCGGGAAGGATATCCATAATCACCAACCACTGGTCGATGCTTCTAAAAAGATTTTGAAAAAAGCTATTTACAGCATCAGAGGCGGTGTCAAAATAGCAGATATTGGAGGGATTATAGAATCAGAAGCAAAAAAATACGGTTATAAAGTGATCAAAAACCTGGCTGGTCATGGCGTTGGCAGAAGTCTGCATGAAAAACCGGAGAATATTTTAAACTTTAGAGTGAGGACCAATCAGGAAAGATTTAAGAAAAACACCACTGTTGCTATAGAAACATTCATCTCAACAAAATCTACCATTGCCATTGAGCTAAATGACGGATGGACATTAGTCGGTAATAAAGGGGGTTTTATCACACAACATGAACATACCATCATGGTTACTGACAATGACCCGTTGATTTTAACTGAATCAAATGAGATATGGCACTAGAATTTATTAGCCCTTAAATTCGACCTGTTACTAGTTATCAACAGGCAATGAAATGATGGAATTGTATACCAGATTTATGACGTTCATTGATACAAACCTGATCTACTGTCTGGTTCCAATAATTCTGACGCTGATGATTATCAAGCTACTTTTCAAAGATCGATTTCAAACCAAAAAAGCTCTGAACTTCATCCGATGGGTGATTATCATCTATGCTTTCACTATCTGGACGACATCCATTTCAGATATCTTAATAAACCCCGAAAAATCAGTATTTATGTACAGGATTAACGGACCTTACTCATTGATTTACATAGTAAGTTTTCTGGCAGCTTTGATATTGCCCGCTTCACTATTGATTAAAAAATTAGCCATCAATTATTGGTATGTTTTAATAGTTGCTATTTCTATAAAAATCGGCGTTTATTTTGAGCGCTTTGTGATCGTCACTACCAGTTATCATCGTGATCACCTGACGGGCAACAGAAATACCGACTTGCTTTACCCTTATATATCGGCAATCGGAATGATATTTATTCAAGGGGTTTTGATTGCAATTTTGATATTAGCTATAATGGAGGTTATCGAAAGAAAAACGGCAAAACAGTCGATGTAGAGATTTTAATTGTCACAGCAGGTCGGTATACTGTGTAAAGGAATCATCAAGCAATATGTGAAGTAAAACAAGATTGAATCATCACATTTAACCTTTTGATAACAATACACTGTAAGTAGGAATTGATACAAATTAGTTAAATTGAATATCCTGACAAGGGATTTTTATTAACGAATTAAGCAATTGAAAAATGGGCCAACAGAAATACTTCACCTTTTGCATCATAGCTTTAGTCTGTCTGCTGACGGTTCCGGCAATCGCACAGCATGATCATGATGGTTTACACCATTGGGAAATCCCCAGCAGAGATCCGGATCGGATGATGTTGACATTTCATGGTGATCCTGCTACCAGCAGGGCTGTTACCTGGCGTACCAACATCAAAATAACCAAGGCTGTTGCCCAAATTGCGGAAGCAACTGTAAATTCCAAATTTGAAGGTGATGCCAAAACCATTGAGGCCACTACAGAGCCATTTGATTTGGGCTTGTACAAAGGGAATGCGTCACTCACCGTGCATTACCACAGCGTTGTGTTCGAAGGACTAAAACCTGACATGCTCTATGCTTATCGCGTTGGGGATGGTGACCAATACTGGTCTGAGTGGATTCAGTTTCGTACTGCTAAGGTGGGTTATTCACCGACAAAGTTTGTCTATTTCGGAGATGCGCAGAATGATGTCTTATCCCACTGGTCGCGCGTTATTCGGATGGCCTACCAAACTGCTCCGGACGCTTCTTTCGTCATACATGCCGGTGATCTGATCAACCGATCACACAGCGATGTTGAATGGGCAGAATGGTACAAAGCAGGTGGCTTTATTCACAGCCAATGGACAGCTATACCCGTAGTAGGAAATCACGAGTTTTACCCATTGAAAGAGGGAGCTCCCAGGCAACTTTCCATTCAATGGAGACCACAGTTTACACTCCCGGTTGAAAAAAGCCTGCCATCGGACTTACACGAAACAGTCTACACTGTGGATTATCAGGACATCAGAATCATTGTGCTGAACTCTAACACAAAACTGAAAGAGCAAACGGCTTATGTCGAACAACAACTTAAAAGCTCTTCTAAAAAATGGAATATCATCACTTGCCACCACTCCGTTTTCTCGCCTGCCAAAGGCCGGGATTTTCAATTCGCCAGAGAAAATTGGAAACCTTTGTTTGACAAATACGGAGTAGACCTGGTACTAAATGGCCATGACCATACTTACGCGAGGGGGCATGTACCGGTTCGCAGTTCCGGTTCTGGTAAAGATGGTAGTCTGGGCACTGTTTATGTCACTTCAGTGAGTGGCCCTAAGCAATATCCGTTAGATCTGGATCAGATAAAAGCTTATGCCGCCGATGGTTATCAGCCAGATAAATCTGCTGAGCAAACTCAATTCTACCAGGTAATTACTGTGGAAGGGAATCAGTTAACCTATGTTGCCTACACCGCTGTTGGTGAAGAATATGATAGAACGGTAATTACCAAAGACTTTGAAACGGGGAAAAAACAGCTTTCGACTGACGATGAGTAATATTTCGTTGATTCGATTGTAAAACCTGCAATGAGAGATCAAACTTCAGCTATGAGCATTATTGAAAGATCGGGAGTCAGAATCTCCCTAGGGGGAACTGTTTCTCAGGTTCGCTGCAGCAAACATTCAGAATAATCTATATCTTGCCCAATTTCTAAGACAAAGGGGGAAATTCTACTTTGTCAGATCATTTTTATTCAACAATATCATCGATAGTGGTAGACGAGTATTTAAAAAATATTAAGACTCAATTTAAATCTTACAAAGAGGTAGCGGATAAAACGATCTCTCAGCTTACAGAGAAAGATCTGTATTGGAATTACAATGAGGAAAGCAATGACATTGCCTGTATCATGATTCACCTGTCAGAAAATATGTTATCCAGGTGGACCGATTTTTTCGAAAGCGATGGAGAAAAAGAATGGAGGGATCGGGAGAGTGAATTCGCCAGCCAAAATTTGAGCTACTCAGAGTTGATAGACAGATGGAATGAAGGATGGAATTGTCTCTTTTCTGCCCGGGACAGCATAGATGAAAGCAATTTTCACAGACCTATAAGGATCAGAAATAAAAAGATAAAACTGATAGAAAGCATTACCAGACAAATTGCTCATTATCCTTATCACATTGGTCAGATTGCTTTTATTGGAAAAATGATTTTGAATGAGAAATGGCATTCCCCATCGATTCCGAAAGGCAAATCAAATGAATACATTCAGTCTGAATTTGCTAAAAATGCACAACAAAGCTGACTCGTAACAGCTGATTTACGATCAAAATAAATGAACTAAATCAACCATTTTTTGAGCTGATTAATACGGCTTCTCTTCACCATTTTCCTTACTTTACAATATTGTGATAGTTAGCCACCAACACTTTGATCTGAATGGAAAAATAGTGCTTGAAAGGGTGATCTTTCAAACACCTTTTGTCGTCAATCGTGAAATGCAGGATGAGGCGTGCCTGTTATATAATATCCGGGGAGATTCACACCTTTATAGTGCGCTCGATAAGCAAATACTTACAGACAATGAATGCGCTATCATGAAATGCGGACACTATTTCACCACTCATCCAGCCAAAGACCAGCAAAGGAATTCTGAAGTGATCGCAGTACACTTTTATCCAGAAATACTGAAAACCGCCTTTGATGGTAATCTGCCAAAATTTTTTTCGAGTCCACCTCCGCCGAAAGACAATCATCAGATCAGCACTATCCAGGTAAATGCCATTCTGGACAACTACATACAATCTCTTCTTTTTCTATTTGAAAACCCTACATTGATTACGGATGAATTGATTGCGCTAAAGGTAAAAGAGGTCATCCTTTTATTGCTCAACACCAATTCTAAAGAGGCAGAAAAAATCAAGACAATTTTCTCTGATATTTTCAATCCTGTTGAAGTATCCTTTAAGGAAATCATCAACAAACATCTATTCGATAACTTAACAGTTGAACATTTGGCGATGCTTTGCAACATGAGCATTTCTACTTTCAAAAGACAATTTAAGAAGGTATTTGATGAAAATCCGGCAACTTATATTCGTCATAAAAGAGTAGAAAAAGCTGCCAGCATGCTGAGATCTTCAAACGAATCTATTAGTAAAATCAGTTATACCGTCGGCTTTTCAGATACCTCAAATTTTACCAAAATCTTTAAGTCTCAATTCGGCCGCTCCCCCAAAGATTATCGGGAGTTGAATAGCTAACAATTTCATCTTCATTCTATTTTGAACTAAAAAAACCATTTTTCAATCCAATTGACCAAGAGTTACTTTGGGCATCCGGCGAAATTTGTATCTGTAATAACAATTTTGAAAACATGGAAATCAGGCAGGAAACGATCATTAACAAGTCAATTGCAGATTGTTGGGAAATACTGGGCAATCAATATGTGGACATCTACAAATGGGCATCACCGGTAAATCATGCTGAGGGAGATGGCAAATCAGGCCTCAATGGAGCCGCTTGTGACATCCGGGGTTGTCATGTCAGCGGCATGGGAGATATCAAAGAAAAGCTCACCGACTTTGATCCGGAAAATCACTATCTGGCATACGAAGTAATTACAGGGTTACCAGCAATGATGAAAGCTGCCAAAAATAGCTGGAAGCTCTCAGCCATTAATGCCGAACAGACGAGGCTCAATATGGCAGGAGTCATTCAACCGAAAGGAATTTTAGGTAGTCTGCTGAAGCCAGTTTTAAAAATGCAATTCGATAAGATGACGAAAAACATTGTAGAGGAATTCAAGCACTATGTTGAAACCGGAGAACAACATCCGCGCAAAGTGAAGGCTGCACAAAAGTATGCCGCTTAATCCTGAAAATATGTATTTTAAGAAAACCCACTCATCAAAAATCACCGTAGCTCTGAATATTGTAATTTTATTGCTGGTGCAAAGCTGTAAACTGGCAGATTTAAGAACATCGCAGATAAATGACTCACAGCCCAATCAGGAACAAAAAGCTATCGATTTGCTGGACCAGGTGATTTCAAATCAGGGGTTGAAAATCCTGGCACAGTCAGAGACTTATTCTGTCACTGCAGTAGACAACTGGAAAGGCCTGATGACATTGATGAACCCACTTCCAAAGGATAACAAACCGATGGTGCTCCGTTACAGGCCCATGTCGTTTGATGGTCAGTTCAATTATGTAGCATCCAAGCATAAAACCATTTATGGAACGCAATCTCTTCAATCTTATGAAATGGATGAATTTGGAAAGGTCACTTTCAGGAACAAGGAAAAAATCACATTTAGTCTTGCTGCCATTCAATATTTTATTGAATTACCTCTTCGTCTCAGGAATGCGCCCATTTTAAAATATGCAGGTGTCAAAGAGTTTGAAGGTAAAACCTACGACCTGGTATTTGCTACCTGGGATCAATTTCAACCACATCAAGAACACGACCAGTACATTTTGTATATTGATCGGGAGGATGGCCTGCTGGCTTATGTGAATTACACCATCAGAGGAATGTATCTACCCATGCCTAAAAACATATATGGTTCATTGCGTATGGAGGATTATCAGAAAAGCAAAGATGGTATTCTACATCCCACCTACTTATATGTGCAGCTTAATCAGCTCAAAAAAAAGAA
>JBCBHL010000254.1:0-10848 GCA_038525605.1 Bacteroidota bacterium | reverse complement strand
AAAAAAGGAAGAAAAGATCTTCCACCAGACCACCTGTTTAATTGGGTTAATTTTGGCCTGGCAAACAATGCATCAAATTGTGATAGTGTGATATTTATTTACAGCGTAAATTTAATGAAATGGGATACGACTACAATTTTCCCAAATTAAACAGGTGGTCTGGTGGAAGATCTTTTCTTCCTTTTTTATTACCAAAAAATGCTTTTGTATCGGCATCAGATATTAAATGACCATCAGCATACCCGAGAATTTCATAATGCACCCAAATATCATGTGGCGCCCAGCAGGCATACCTATTTCCTGTTAATTGGGAGTATGTTACGAAAAGTAACTGGCTTAGAATAAATAGAGAGCCTATAATCTTATAAAAAGTTTTCATTCGAAAATTTAGAAGATTGAAATTGATCAAAAAAAGTCAATAAAGAATTCATGTAATTAATCACAATGTAAGTGTAATTAATCACAGTATTGAAGCAGATAGGTTTATTTTGCTCAATAGATCCTAACTATAAAAGACTATAACTTTAACATCACCTTGAGTAATCAAAAGTAAGTATAGATAGTTAGCTATGACAAATATTGCTATGTTTTTATAATGCTTTCCGATGTTAATCTTAGGTTAGGATGTATATGCGGGCATTAATGAACAGCCCGGTTCTCATAATATCTGGCATAGCATCAACCTTGTCCGAGGAAGCACTATGCCACAATGAGGGATATTTGAGGATGAAAGAATTCCATAACGGAGGACTTAAGAAAAAGCATTGAATCATTCAACACCAAAAAAATCTTAAATAATTGAATATCAGTCAACTAATTTGTATCTTAATAGACGATGAGACTACTTAGAACTTTTGCGTTGGTTATAGCTACTATACTGTTGGTAGTATTAACAGGATGTCCTCCGTCAGGAACAGACAATAACGCCATACCTGTTCCTTCAAACTTCACCACCACGGCTACCATCTGCACAGATTATCCCACTTTCACTTACCAGACTCCTGCTAAAATTACTAGTCAAAGCATACCTGATTGGATGACGCTAACAAGTAATACCCTTGATGGCAAGCCCAGAGGTCAGGATTTTGGTGTTTTTCCGATTTGGGTTGAAGGAAAATATAAAGGCAAAACAGGCAAAGCAAGTTCAACTATAACTGTAGATGCTCCTGTTATAACTCCTGCAGGACCTTTAGACATAATGATAAACTTAG
Organism: Bacteroidota bacterium; assembly: GCA_038525605.1. Taxonomy (GTDB): domain Bacteria; phylum Bacteroidota; class Bacteroidia; order Cytophagales; family Cyclobacteriaceae; genus JANSWY01. The sequence continues at coordinate 9,637 of JBCBHL010000254.1, read as the reverse complement.
CCTCTGGTACGGTTTCAGTAGAAGTGACACCCCCTTGCGTCTACACCTTGGAGCTTAAAGCCATGACTAGCAGTACGAAACAGAGGTTCACAGTAGTAAAATCGCAAGACACGGATATTGACGGCATAGCTACTATCGGTGTCGGTATAGAAACCGATGAGGTAGCTACTGGCACACTTGAAATTAAAATCACACCTAATCCCCAGGGTGGTGCTCAGCCTGTGGTTGTCCAGGTAGCAATGAATGCACACCATTAACTTTAGGTTTATTTAGTCGCAAATACAACACAGTTTTCTTATAAAATGGTCTGCTTTACCCTTATGCAGGACCGTCTGAATGCCAAAAAACTTCCGGGAAATGAAGATATTTCATTCTATTCCTTCATCGGGGAAGAGCGCTATGCTATACTGGTTCTGCCACAGTTCGAGGATCGTGGGAAAGGAGTTAAACTAGGACTTGAAGTTGGCGCTGGAGGTATATATACAATAAAGATTGTAACTTTAGAGAATATTGGAGAAGATGTACATGCGATCTTATTGACCAATTGACTGGTGAATCTTATTTATTAACTGATCAAATTTCAATTGAGTTGAGGTTAGCTGAAGGAGTTATTTATTACCGATTCTCACTTTCCTTTATTCCTATTGTTATAACCACTGTAGGAAATGACATTCCAGTTGATCCGTTGCTGATTTACGGCCGTAGTGATGAATTGAATACGCAGTACGGAAATGAAAAAGGACATTTAAGGATCTACGACCTAAACGGACAAATAATCTACAACCAAAAGGTAGCCTTTAAAATAGCATTGTTGTAATCAATCTTTTGCTTCTTGAAAACCACCTCTACATCCTTCACGTTATGATCAAACGATTAAGTTCCTGATAACTAAATAATATTGAAATGACAGCTGGCTTTCATTATAAAAAGCAAATACCAATAAAAATTAAGGGATCCGTAACTGGTTGTTAGTTTTAACTATCAATACCGTTAAAACACAAGAAACTGCCATTCAAAGGGCAGTCCTTATTTTTCGATGTGAACCATAATCATTTGAACTGATTCTTTTAAAGCTAATAGAATATTTAAAATGAGAACTATTGGTCTCTCAGGTTTTCGACTGGATTGACAGCTCCTGCTTTGATGGCCTGATAACTGATTGTTCCAAGTGAAATGAAAACCACAGCAAAGGCTGATACAATATAGATATCCCAGCTAATACTAGTACGGTACTCAAAGTCTGCAAGCCACTGATTCATTACGTACCAGGCAATCGGCGATGCTATCAGAATGGAAATTATAACTAGCTTCAGGTAATTAGTTGTCAGGAGTCTGAAAATATTATTAATTGATGCTCCCAGTACCAGTCGAATTCCGATTTCCTTACTTCTTTGTTCTATCATAAAAGCTGATAATGCAAATAATCCCATACACGCCACAAAAATGGCCAGAATTGCAAAGGTGCTAAATATATTCCCAGTTCGTTGAACATCATCATACATCATTTTGAATCGTTCGTCTAAAAAGGAATAGCGAATTGATTGATTAGGAGAGACTTTAGCCCAGGTTAATTCTATCTCTTTTAGTGTCTCTCTGGTACTATTGGCCTGAACCTTCACTAACATATTAGAAGGACTCTCTCCAAGTACAAGACACAATGGTTCGACTCCACCTTTCAATGATTCAAAATGAAAGTCCTGTACGACTCCAATAATGGTTCTGATTCCTTCGTAATTACTAATGTGTTCCCCTATGGGATTATCAAAGCCCAGTTGATTCGCCATACGCTCATTTATAATGATGGCACTGGAGTCCGACACTAATTCGCTTTGAAAGTTTCTACCCTTAATAATGTTCATTCCAAGTGTCCCTAAGTAAGCTTCATCTACCTTCCATATCTGTCCGTAGACTGTTGGCACAGTTCCCTTGTTGTCTACCTTATCAAACCCGTTTCCTTCTCTTGTATAACCATCTACAGGAATGTACTCACTGATTGATACACTTTGGACAGCGGCTAAATCTTGCAATTCATTTTTGAAGGTGTTGAGCGAATTACCAAGTGTATTGCTACCTTCTATAATTACCACCTGTTCTTTATCGAAACCAACCTCCTTTTGTAGAATGAAGTTCATTTGTTTGTAGACCACAATTGTGGAAATAATCAAAGAAACAGAAACCGTAAATTGAAATACTACAAGAAAACTTCTTAAACCTATTGATTCTCTTTTTCTATTTATCTCTCCTTTTAATGTTTCAATAGGTCTAAAAGAGGATAAGTAAATGGCAGGGTAGAAGCCAGAGATGAGGCTTATGACTATGCAGGTGAACAAAACTGAAATGATGAACCACCAGGCTGTCATAGGAATGGTGAGCTGCTTGCCCGAGAGCTCGTTAAAATAAGGTAGAAATAATACTATCAAAACCAACACCAGGCCAAAAGCAATTGCACCATGTAACACCGATTCAGTGAGAAACTGTTTCATAAGATCCAGCTTACTGGAGCCCATCGCCTTTCTCAGTCCTACTTCAGATGCTCTGTTGTTTGATTTTGCAGTAGACAGGTTGATAAAATTGATTGCTGCAATGATTAGAATAAACCCGGCAATCGTGCTAAAAAGCCAGATCAAGCGGATGTCGCCATGCTTTAATCCATCATCAATCTTTCCGCTATACAAATGAATGTCAGTAATCGGTTGAAGACCAAATCCTGAGTTGCTTGCTGACGCTTCTCCATCAAGATCACCTATCGCACGCCATGCTGTTTTATAGTACCGATCAACTATAGACTGCATCTTCCTCTCCAATAACCCGATATCCGCGGAGGGAGACACTTTGATATAAGTATCATAATTATTGACAATCCAAAAATTCTGCTCTCCCGGCCAGAATTCGATTCCTTCCAGTGTCAGGAAGAAATCGAATTGAAAGTGAGATGCTTTCTTTAGCTGCACAACACCAGTGATCTCATAGGTGCGTTCTGCATCATTATTTAATACAATGGTTTTACCAATGGGGTCTTCATTTGGAAAATGTTTATCTGCTTTTTCCTTGCTGATGACCATGCTCATTGGTTTTTTTAAAGCTGAAAGCTTATTTCCACTAATGAATTCAATTTCCAGTATATCAAAAAGCTCCTGATCTATAAACACAAAACCTTCTTCGTAGTAAATTTGATCCTGTTCGGACCTGCGAAACTGGTTGGACCCAGCACCGAACCCTTCAGAGCTTAAGAACCTTCCTGCTGACTCAATTTCCGGATATTCAGATTTAAGAATCTTAGCCAGTGGGGCAGGAAAGGTGGTCCATTCTTCTCTTTCACCGTTTTCGGTATACTTGTTGATCACACGTAAGACCTGGTCTTTATGATGGTAGTGTTGATCATAACTTAATTCATCTTTTATGAACATAGCTATTAAAAGGCAGGCAGCAATTCCTACAGCAAACCCACCAATTTTAATGGAGGAATATAGACGTCCCTTTTTCAGTTGCCTCCAGGCAATTTTGATATCATTTTTTGTCATGAGAGTATTGAGTGTTTGATTATACTTTAATCTTTTTAAAAGTGCTGGACGTAAAAGCTTAAAAGCATTTAGTACATATAATCTTCCTGCTTTACGCCTGGAAAAGGTCTTGAGATCGTCGAAGTATCTTTCTTCCATATCACCTAAAACCTCTTCCAGAAAGTACTCCTCTATGAAGAAACTGATCATATTCTCAGCCCATTTAGGTGGAACTGGGCTTTTCGCTTTTCTTATCATAGAGTTTTAAGGTTAGGCATCATCAGCCACAATTGTTCCCTTACTGAACGCATCTCCTGCAATACCTCACGTGCATATGGTGTCGCTTGATACATACGCTTACGCCTTCCACCTCTTACTTTTGTAGCTTCACCCCACTGAGAGGTCAAAAAACCTTTTTCTTCCATTCGTTTGAGAGCTGTTTGGATAGCCCCGGTACTTAATCGTTCTTTAAGAAGCGACTCCAACTGACGTTGAATCTCATTTCCATAGGCATCTTCCTGAAGAGCGATTACCGACATCAGAATAAGTTCCTGAAATTCCCCTAGTCTTGATTTCTTCATTTTATATATGTTACTAATTGAAGTAAATATAAGAAATATTATTTAATTCTAATTGAAGTACTAATAAATTTTTATTACGTAGAGGGTATTACTAGTATGGGTTGAGACTTAAAATAGGGTGGTAGAGAAGTTATACCTTATCCAGTAGTTTTCACAGGATTCGATAAAGGAATTAGAAATTGTCACGAATCATGAATTGGTCAAGTGCATATGTTGAATCTGTAGAAACAGCATCCACCCGAATAAGATATATGATTGTATTATAAAAATAAAAGGGCAAATCAAAAATTGATTGCCCTTCGCAAAGTGTAACGTTCTATCTGTTATCCTGAATTACCAGAAAATATAACCTCCTTGCCCATCACAGAATGCAGGGCAACCAATGTGACCGTCAACAAGACAATTTCTTCCATATGGAGCACCAGGACAAACCACTGAACAGTCATTTTGAGGGAAGTTACCTCCTCCATTCAGGTTTGTTTGTTCTTTTTTTGATAACGATACAGCGTTTTGGATAGCGTTTAATCTTTTAAGCATTTTATAGAAATTTAAGTAAATAATAATAGCGCAACATGCTGTTTTGAATATAAGCCATACTGTTATACGAAACAAGTTCCATGTATCAATTGGCAGATAATTACCCTTTGTAAAACATTGACGTTGTTTCAACTTTGCCAGCATAAACATCTACTTAATTAGAAGAAATTTACCGGATTTCAGTATCAGTATAGTTGGCAGGAAACAATAAACAATCGAGAGTTGAAATTATCCAGTTATCTATTTGCAGCTTCAGTTTGAAATTCCTCAGCTTTAGCATTAAAACTCATTTATGAGTCACTGAGATGTAAGATATTGAGAGAAAATAGACAACTACTTTATGAAATTTCTTTTATCATTCTTATTTCTAATTGTTTGCCTTTATGCCAGCGGACAAAATCAGCAAATCACCGGAACAATCACCAACGAAGAACTAGAACCACTAATTGGTGTGAATATCATTCTTGAAGGCACTGTATCAGGTACAATTACCAATGTAGACGGAAACTTTTCACTCTCTGTTCAAAAAGCTCCTCCCTTCAATTTGATCATAACATACGTGGGTTATGAAAAGCAGCAAATTGAGATCACAGACACTAATACAGCGCCGCTAAAAATACAATTGAAAGAATCGGCTTTATTGGGCCAGGAAGTAGTTGTATCTGCTTCACGTGTAGAAGAAAGTATATTAGAATCTCCGGTATCTATTGAGAAAATGGATATTCTGGATGTTCAGCAAGCTCCGGCACAAGATTTTTATGGTTCATTGGTGAACTATAAAAACGTAGATATGACGACTCAGTCATTTACATTTCGTTCACTGAGCTTAAGAGGTTTTGCCTCTAATGGTAACGTGAGGATGGTTCAACTAATTGATGGAGTTGATAATCAGGCTCCAGGGTTAAATTTTCCCGTAGGAAATATAGCAGGAATCTCAGATCTTGACCTGGAAAGCGTGGAACTACTACCAGGGGCCTCTTCTGCACTTTATGGACCTAACGCTATCAACGGAATCGTGATCATGACTAGTAAGAGTCCTTTCGACTATCAGGGCTTGAGCGCTACTATTAAAGGTGGAGTGAACCACGTAGGTGCGGCAGATACAGACGTTTCGCCCTTCAGAGATATTTCCCTCAGGTATGCCAAGGCGGTTAATAACAAGCTTGCTTTTAAGGTTACCGGTCAATTCCTGGAAGCTGAGGATTGGTATGCAACTGATACCAGAGATGTAAATGCCAATCTTGATCCATCATCTACCAGAGAAAACAATCCTAATTACAACGGAGTGAATACATTAGGGGACGAGAATAGTTTCGCATTGCCACTAGGTTTTGATGAAAATGGCAATTTCAATGGTTCTGACGTTATAGTATCAAGAACAGGTTTTAACGAACAAGACCTGGTAGACTATACAGCTAGAAGTCAAAAAATAAGTGGAGCTATCCACTACAAATTCAACTCCAGTTTAGAGGGGATATTGCAAGCGAATGTAGGTGCAGGTCAGAATGTATATACTGGAATTGATAGGTATTCCATAGTGGACTTTACACTTGCAACCTACAAAGCTGAATTGCGAGGAGACAACTTTAATCTAAGAGCATACACCACCAGGGAAAACTCAGGAGATTCTTATGCTGCTGGTCTGGCCGCTATTTGGATCAATGAGGAGCTCAGTCCAAGTGCAACTGAGTGGGGTCCAAATTATTCTGCAGCGTTTTTAAACGGAATACCAGGAACCGGTATTCCAGACATCCCCGGAGTAGAGCCTTTTGATCATAATGCAGCAAGGGCATTTGCAGATTCATTTGTTGCTCAACCAGGTACCCCGGAATTTGAAGCAGCTCTTGACAGAGTTAAAAACACCCCAATTACAACCACAGACGGAGCTAGGTTTTTAGATAAAACTAAGCTTTATTCCTACGAAGGATCATACAATTTCAAAAATCAAATTGATTGGGCAGATATCATTATTGGAGCTAATTACAGAACCTATGCGCTTGAAAGTGATGAAACCTTATTCGCCCTGGATGAAAATGGAGACGAGCGAACTATCAATGAACTTGGAGGATTTGTTCAAGCATCGAAAAAAATATTGTTTAATGCGGTTAAATTAACAGGATCCTTACGCTATGATAAGAATGAAAATTTCGATGGAAGAACTACACCCAGGATCGCTGGAGTCTGGACATTTAAGGATGGTCAGAACCTAAGAGTATCTTACCAAACGGCTTTCAGAATGCCAACCACGCAAGATCAATACATTGATCTGGGGACGCCACAAGGAATTTTATTGGGAGGGCTGCTAGCAGAGGATCCGGCAACTGTCGCTAAGTATGGTTTTGATACTAACCCATTAGTTAATACTGACCTTACCCAATATAGTTCTGATCAGATAGATTTTGATCTGGAAAAAAATGAATCGTACGAAATAGGGTATAGAGGATTATTCGATAACAAATTCCTGATTGATGCTTACTACTATAACAGTGTGTTTACCAACTTTAGCGGAACTACTGTTGCCTTACAATCCAGCACTGGTGATCCTACCGATCCCGCTGGTTTTGCAAGCCCTGTAGTTTTCCTGGTTGACAGGTCTTTGTCGGAAATAGATGTGAAGTCGCAGGGTATTGTTGTCGGACTTAACTATGCTCTAGGAAGAGGATTCGAACTATCAACTAACTACGCCTGGAACGAGCTTAGTAATCAGAATGAAATCTTAGAAGTCGACGAAAATTTTCAGGCAGGGTTCAACACGCCTGAGCACAAAATAAACTTTACGGTTGGCAATAGAAAATTAACAGACCGTGTTGGGTTTAACGTAGCATGGAGATGGCAAGATTCATTCTTATGGGAGAGCACATTCGCGGTTGGAGAGGTTGATGCTTATAGCACGCTTGACTTACAGGTCTCTTATGCAGTACCGAGCCTGAAGTCCAGGATTAAAGTTGGAGGCACTAATATTTTAAATGAAAGGTACACTCAGGCTGTCGGTAACCCAACGGTAGGTGCATTATGGTATGCATCCATAACGTTTGATCAATTTATGAATTAAGAATCCGTTTGTTGGTTGATTAGGCAGAAGAGGCTTATTGATACCATGATCCCGAAAGTCTGATAATTATGCTGAATCTTTCCGCATTGGGCCAAGGCAATAAGATTTGTTACTTCCAGAAAAATCATAATGTGGTTTTAGGGTTGATATGATCGCTATTACAACATAGAAAACTAATAATGACAGATGTACAAAAAAGATGATAATCTCAAAATAAAGTGATGAAACTAAACGAAAAATCAATGTTGAAAATCAGTGCAGTGGTTTTGTTCCTTGCTGCACTAATGGACGTTGGGAGAGGGGTAGCACATACATATAACGTCAGGTATTCAGCGGAATATGTGGCGGGTATAGAGCCTATCTCTGATAGCCTGGTGTTGATGGTGGCATTTGGAATCTCTAATTTTCTTACAGGATTTATATACCTACTCATTATTTGGAAGGCTAAAAAGTTAATTCCGTACATCCTTTTACTGATACCACTAAGCTACCTGATAGGAATTATTGGTATGAATTATCAAAAGGTAATGATGGAATCTGCTTTTATCGGGAGGTATATGATGGCTGTCTACTTGACTGTATGCCTGATTACAGGGCTCCTTTATTTTCTGGTTGCATATTTCTCAAAAACCAAGGCATAATTATTATATGGTTTAAGAGAAACTATCCCACAATACGCAATTGGAGCTTTTGGGCTTTCCTGTTCTTCTTATTCTTCTGGTGGAACGGTGCTTTTCAGTCTCCTCTGGCTGAAGAGGAGATCAATGTATTCGCTGATAAACTCTACTCCAGAAATCCTGATCGGAGCTTCAGCTACCCGGCTGTCTTCATTTTGCTATTCGGAGCGCTTGGCTCACAACTTTTCTTTATAAACAAATAAGTATAAAAATTGAATGATTATGAAAAACTCGATCAAATTCATATTAATGTTAGTGGTGTTGTCCAGTGCATTAACCACTGTCGCCTTGCAGATACCTGATTTTGACGCAGAAGAAGTGGCCGGTATTGTTACGTATGATACTGAGAAAGTGATCAAAAAGCTAAAAGTTGAAGATGGACAGGTTAAGCAATCCATTGCTAAATCTATCGGAGAATATAACATGGAGATGTATCAGTTATCAGATGCGCATGCTGCTACATTCCAGGAACTTAATGCTGATTTCGAGAGACAGGTTCAAGCAGCAATCAGAAATAGAGATAGGAGTATGATGGATGGTTTTAAAGCTAAAGTCAGGGAAACGATTCCACCTATCAAAAAGGAAGTGATCGCGTATGAAAATGAGTTAAATGAGGTCATGCAATCAGTTCTTGATAAAAAGCAATTTGAAAAGTGGCTTAAATATCAAAAAAATCAAAAGCCATCTTCGACAACTATGATGGGTGGATGAGGGGAAAGTGCTTGAAGGAATGATACCGCCTGCTTTTTAATTCAAATTCCATGTTCTCAATCACAAATCGGTATCTCAAGCAATATCTTAAAGTTCGTATTCGTTAAAAGCTATTTAAAATAATGTCTGATTATGTAACACATGCCAATGTGTTATATAATGGCATTGCGTTATGTTACTTAGCTTTGGTGGCTTCTGTAGCCTTATATTTTTTCAAAAGGCGGAAGAAGGCGAGGGTGGGATAAATACAGTTTTTTGTGTGGGGGAAAAGTTCGACCTCTGATAGCCTGCATGTCAAATCTGACACCGATACGTAGCACTCTTTTTTCATTTTTATCTGGTACTACCTTAGCGAAAAATTGGTTGGTGATCGTCTTCACTAAAGCTTAGGTGATTAGAAGGAGGGGAGTGGGAATGGAAAATGTGTGCGGGTAAGATGAAAAATACCTAAGTATGAGTATTAGACAATAAAAAACATAATATCTTTATGTTTATAAATAACTAAATACGTGATTAATGAAGCTATTATTTAACCTTATTTTTTTCATTTATAATAGAAGTTGGTTTATTCTTTTATTA
>JBCBHL010000253.1:0-10861 GCA_038525605.1 Bacteroidota bacterium | reverse complement strand
ATTTCCTTATTCTTTTTCACGAAATAGGAAATTACAAAAGTGAACCAAGTGTTAACTCATAGTATTTTTAATAAACAAAAAATCACATTGAAAGTTTTCTAAATAAAACAATTTGTGAAAACGTTTGCAATTTCCTTATTCTTTTTCACGAAATAGGTGTAGCTTTAAAACCAAATTTAATTGTATGAAAAGCGGACAGGTTACTATTAAAGATATTGCAAGGGAATTGAACATTTCTGTATCTACAGTTTCGAGGGCTCTTGCTAATAATCCTTTAGTAAAACCAGCAACAAAAAAAGCGGTCACAGAATTAGCTGAAAAGCTTAATTACCAGCCTAATTTTACAGCTCTTAGTCTTAGAAACAATACAACTAAAACGCTGGGTGTTATCCTTCCGCAAGTGGTGCATGAATTTTTTGCAAATGTTCTGAGAGGTATTGAAGACGTGGCTTATTCCAAAGGATATAGTGTCATTATTTGTAATACACATGAATCTTTCGAAAGGGAAGTGATAGATGCTAAAACACTGATGAACGGTCGGGTAGATGGAGTCCTGGCCTGTGTCTCCAAAGAAACTCATGAATTCAAGCATTTTCAGGAATTCAAAAACAGAAGCATACCATTGGTGTTTTTCGATTGTGTTGTTGACGACATTGACACTGATAAAGTGATCATCGACGATTACGATGCTGCATTCAGTGCCGTAGATCACCTGCTAAAAACCGGCAGGAAAAACATTGCTTACGTTGGGGGTCCGGAAGGATTGCTAATCTCCAAAAAAAGATTTGAAGGATACAAAGACGCGATCGAAGCACAGGGGCTCAAGGTAAATGACTTAATCATTACTCATAACAATGCCGGCAAGTTCGAAGATGGACAGCACTCGATCAAAGACATAATGAATCGCACTCAAATTTTTGACGGTTTATTTGCTGCAACAGATATGCTTGCTCTGGGGGCTATCAAAGAATTGAAAGCATCAGGATTTAATGTCCCTCAGGATATTTCTGTCTGTGGATTTAGTAATTGGAAAATTTCTGAAATTTACGAGCCATCTCTTACGACTATCGATCAGCCCGGTTACGACATGGGCGAAATTTCAGCGAAAATGCTATTCTCACAAATTGAGCATAAAAACAATGAGAATTATCAGCCTGAAACCAGGGTTTTAAAGACTTCTCTGATCATTAGAGAAAGTTCTAATGTGTAGTAGTTTCACATCACAGTATTGATAATCCGTTTTAATCTCAGGCTTTTAAAGTATTAACAGATTCTCATATGAATCTCCTTCAATACCCAGCAATTGGCAAAAAGCGGGCTCTGTTTTCGACCCTGACTGTTTTAATGCAATCACTTGACTTTTGAATGTAGCTCCTCTGGCTTTCAATATTTGATATTCGATCAGCATATGCCTGTATCCGTATTGTTGCATCGTTGGTAGGTCCTGACCGAAGATTTCAATTTTAAGATCATCAATCTGAAACTGAGCAATGATGGATGAGATGGAAGAAATTTCTTTTTCGAAGACGCGAAACATCGGATAACTGGCAAAATTGTATCGAAGTGCATTTTTGAAATCATCGGAATCTTTCCACTGGCAGATTATGTCAAGGTCGCTACCTTCGATTGCAATATCAAGAGGAATTGTACCAACTACGATAGGGTCAAATTCAGCTAGCAATTCCATTATTTCACTTGATTTTAATACCTGAAATGCCTTTTGCTGGATTTTACTTCCATCGGCCAGATATGAGAGATTCTTAAAATCCATCAGTCGAAGAATTTCCGTGGTGGCACTATGAATATTCCGAAATTAAACACCAGTGCCTCATTGAAGGTATTTTTGATAACAGGTACAGCATTTCTTCTGGGTGAATTTGACAGGTCAAAATTAAAGTTGGTTCTCAAACCTGCTTCCAGGCTGAACCACAGCCAATCATGAATTTCCCTTTCAAAACTGGCTACATATCGGATTTCCGCTTTGTTCAAAAACAACAAAGATCCATCCTCTTCTAAATCGATATTATAGGTTGCCCCATTCAGCTCTGCCTTCAGATAAAAGTAATTCTTCGCATCTAACGTACCATAGCGTAATCTTACCATCAGCGGCAGCAATGCCTCTATTCCAAAATTTCTGTTGAAGTTTTTCTCAATGAAGAAAATAGGAACCAGAGATCTTCTGCCAAAATTGTAATTCAGGCTGATACCTCCGCCATAAGCAAGGTCTTCATTTATTTTCCATCCCATCAGTGGTGTGGCAGCAAAGCGAAAAAACTGGCTTTTAGATGAGTTTTCGGCAAAATCTCCATTTAGTGAACCATTCAGCCTTAACAGAAAATACCTTTTCCCTCTGAAAGGCTTGATCAGGTAGAGGCTGCTACCGATGCTCTTCAGCGACCTGTCCTGAAGCTGACGATAAAATGGGAAACTTAATGCGTCGCTGTTGGCGAAATTGAATTCTTCCACAGAGTAATTGAATCCCGCGGCAATTTTGATCTCGTCTTTTAAAACAATTGGAACGCGAGCTTTCAGATTCCACCGACGGTTGAGGTTCACGGATGCTTCTTCACTGGCTTGTCCTTGTGTGGATCTAATCCGGTAATTGGAAATCATTTCCCTTTCAAGTACCAAACCTTTTGTTCTTGGTACTCCCCTCAGACCAGGCTCACAAAATAGCGTATCGGCATCTGTCAATTGTCGGTTTTGACAAAAAACTGATTGAATCGATATAAAAATAAATATTGGAATTAATAAAAATCTCACGCTAATAGGCTGAGTGTTTCCTACACATTTCACTGAATTACAACGCATTCATTTTTCAAAAGTATAACTTTCTTGAATTCTAAATTAACAAATGACAAAAAAGGTTGTTTTCCATTTTTGGCACGCAAATTGATAATTATTAATCAGAATTCGATGAGCCTCCGGGCCTTAATATATAAACAGGCAGTTCGCCACTTGGCGAACTGCCTGTTTTGTTTTACACCGGTCTGATCCGGGCGCTCTGTTCTGTGAAAAAATCTAGTTGAGCCAGCTTCACCTCGAACCATCGATCAATACCTAATACCCAGTGAATTTCCAAACATCAAACAGTTAATCGCGACATTATGTCGGAAATCTTATAGCACATGGCGAAAATGTACAAGTATCTGAAAACCGACACTCGTACTTTTGCGGTAAAGTCAAAATAAAAGTTTAAAAAATACAATTTTCTTAAACCGAATTTAACCGATTTGCTTTTAGTATCTGATCGAAACTCACTTACCGCTCAGAATTCATACAAAAGCAGAACAGGCAAATTTAAAATTAGTCACGATGAAAAAGATGCTGCGATGTATGTTGCTAGCCTTGCTGCTATTCGGACATTTTGTAGTCCATGGTCAAAGGCCTTTTATTACCACCTGGGAGACTGACTCAGATCCCCAGATCATTTCCATTTCTTTAAATGGAAGTTTCACTTACAATTTCAATTATGTTTGGAAAAACGCTGCTGATAGTAGTGAAGTTATTTCCGGCTCTCATACTTCTACTGATGGGGCTTTTGCAACAGAGCTGCCAACAACCGGGGCATATCTGCTAGAAATCACTGGCGACTTCCCACATCTCCAAAACTATCCAAAAGAAAGTTTGACGGATGTGAACCAATGGGGGGATATAGTCTGGCAAAGCTTTGACAGTAGCTTTGAAGATTGGACAGGTGTTAGTTTTAGTGCAATAGATGTACCTGATCTTTCCAATGTAATAACCACATTTCAGATGTTTTTTGATGCCAGAAACTTTAATTCAGATATCAGTACCTGGGATGTCAGCAACGTCCAGAATATGGGTGATATGTTTCGAGGAGCCAGGGCATTCAATTCAGATATCAGCGGCTGGAACATAAGTAACGTTACCAGAATTGATCAGATGTTTGCAGGCGCAAGAGCTTTTAATGCGGATCTTAGCACCTGGGTCATCAATGAAAACGTAACCAATTTATCTGGTATGTTTCGTGGAGCTTTCGGCTTTACCTCTAACCTGAATGGGTGGGATGTAAGCAACATCACCAATATGCGAGAAATGTTTCGTGATGCGCGAAATTTCAACAGTGATTTGAATAGTTGGGATGTAAGTAGTGTTACTGACATGTTAGGAATGTTTCGTGATGCCAGACTCTTCAACGGTGACATTAGTACGTGGAATGTTGGAAGAGTGACAAATATGAGAGACATGTTCTTAAGTGCGAATATTTTCAATGGAAATATCGGGAATTGGAATGTGGAGAATGTTACAGATATGCAAGGCATGTTTGCAAATGCTTTTGTATTTGATACTGATCTTAATGATTGGAATGTTGGAAATGTACGAAACATGCGAGCCATGTTTAGAAACGCCCGGGCGTTTAATGGCGATATCAGTGACTGGAATGTTGGAAGGGTAACCAATATGGGTGATATGTTCCGAGAAACCAGAAATTTCGATCAAAACATTTGAAACTGGGATGTAAGTAATGTGACGACTATGGCTGTGATGTTTAGAGGTACAAATGCAGGGACTCCTTCGGTATTTGATCAGGATATTAGTAACTGGGACGTAAGGAAAGTAACCAATATGAGTGACATGTTTCTGGACTCACGTTTTAATCAAGACATCAGTAGCTGGACCTTGGAGGCTACTACTAATATGCGCAGAATGTTTTTCCGCGCACAGGGTTTTAACCAGAATCTTGGAGTATGGAACATTGCACAGGTGACGAACATGGATCAAATGTTTGATGGGTCAGGACTTACTCCTCAGAACTACGATCAAACATTGATTGGGTGGGCGCCACAAGTAGATGATACTACTCCAGATATTACATTTGGTGCATCTGGACTTACCTTTTGTAAGTCAGCAACTGCCAGACAATCTCTCATCGACAATGGCTGGGCCATCAATGATGCAAATACTCAAGTTTGCCTGGATGAAACAGACCTCATCTCATTTAAAATACCCCAACTACAGGCAACTGATGAAGTAGTCAATACCACAGACCACACTGTCACGCTGAGTGTGATCCAGAGCGCAGATATTACTGACCTTACTCCAATCATTGGCTTATCTCCCGGTGCCACTGCAGTTCCTGCATCCAATATGGTTCAGGATTTTACCGCGCCGATTAATTATACTGTCACTGCTGAAGATGACACCACCACGCAAGACTGGACCGTGACGATTACGCAAGAAACTGTTGCTCTTACCGGATCGGATATCCTGACTTTTGATCTGGCAGAAAACTCTCCCGGTATTGATTCAGTGGTTTCAATTGATCTGGATGAGATAAATCACGTGATTACCTTGAATTTAATTCCATTTGGATCACTTACTAACATTATTCCTGAACTTACCATTTCTCAAGGAGCTACAATCAGCCCCTTAAGTGGTGAATCAATCAATTTGGGTACAAGCAGTTTCACTTATACTGTAACCGCCGAAGATGGTACAACGACTCAAGACTGGGTAGTCAACACCAATATCCTACCAAGTGCAGAAACTGATATTACGGCCTTAACGATCACCGGACAAATTGGAGAGACAGAAATCAATTCGAATTTACACGAGATCACTTTGAAATATCCGTTTGTACTGGGTATAGATGGGCTCACTCCAACAATTGAAGTATCAAGAGAAGCTACCATTGACCCTTTGAGCGGTGCAGCTAGTGATTTCACACTGTCCGGAACTAACTCCGTGGAATACACCGTAACGGCACAAGATGGTACTACTACTCAAGTGTGGACTGTCAAACTTATTCCAGCAAGAAACGAAACTGACATTACCTTTTTTGAATTAGACGAAGAGTCTCCGGAGGCCGATTTAGTCGTAGATGTAGCAATCGATACGATTGATCATACGATTACTTTGACACTGGAGCCTTTCAGTGAGCCAGAATCAATTGTTGCGACGACAGAGCTTTCTCCTGGCGCAACGATCTCGCCGGCTGATGGTGAGTCAATCGACATCAGCACAGGTTCCGCGACTTACACAGTTACAGCGGAAGATCGCATTACTACCCAGAATTGGACGGTGAACACCGATGTACTATCAAGTACGGAAGCAGAAATACTTTCATTCGAACTACCCGGACAGGTTGGCGAAGCATTCATAGATGATGACAATTATGATATTACCTTGTTCTTCTCTGCAGGCAGTGATTTAACAGCTTTAACACCTGCAATTGAAGTATCGAGAGCAGCGACAGTGGTTCCCGAATCCGGACAAGCACAGAACTTTTCGACAGATGTAGTCTACACGGTGACAGCACAGGATGGTGTCACTACCCAGGACTGGACTGTTTCGGCAATTATCCAAAGCCCATTTATCACCTCCTGGAATTCATCAGGTGGAGATTTGAATATTTCAATCAATGAAAGAGAAGATTATGATTTCAACTTCATCTGGAAAAACAGCAATGGTCAAATCGTCTCATTCGGCAGACACAATTCAGATGAAGATTTCATAACGAACCTTCCTGCAGGTGAATTCACACTTGAAATCATCGGAACTTTCCCACATTTCACAGGCTACCCAAAAGAGCAGCTACTTGATGTAAACCAGTGGGGTGATATCATCTGGGTAAGTATGAGAGAAAGCTTTAGAAACTGGACAGGTGTTGATTTCAGCGCTAGTGATACACCTGATTTAAGCCAGGGACCTGATATGTTCCGGGCATTTAGCGACAACCCTAACTTCAATGCTGATTTGAGCGACTGGAATATGAGTCAAATCAGGACTCTACAAGGATTGTTTAATACCTGTCCCAGCTTCAACAGTGATATCAGCAACTGGAATGTAAGCAATGTCACTAATATGGAATCTACCTTTATAGGATCCGGATTCAATGGAGATATCAGCGAATGGAACGTGAGCAATGTTACCAGAATGGTCAATACATTCCGGGATGCCACCAATTTCGATCAGGATATCAGTGGCTGGGATTTCAGCAACGTCAGCAATATGAGTAACATGCTGTCAAATTCCGGTATGAGTATTCAGCATTACGATAAGTTTCTGATTAGCCTGGCTACTCAGGAGGTAAGAGATGAAGTAACCTTAGGAGCTAGTGGCTTAAATAGTTGTTTAAGTTCAGATGCTAAAGATCAACTGATCGATTTGAATGACTGGACCATCCAGGATAACGGACTGCAATGTTCTTCTGAAACAGATATAGTTACCTTTGACATACCAGGTTCTCAGATTGTTGATGCGGTCATTGACACTGCAAATCACACAGTGCTATCTATCGTTCTAAATTCTGCTGATTTATCAGAACTTACGCCGGAAATAACAACATCCGCAGATGCCTCGCTCATACCAGCATCAGGAATTGTACAGGATTTCACGAATCCGGTTGTCTATGAAGTAATCGCTTCAGACAGCACGTCTCAGACCTGGACCGTAACGGTTACAAATTCAGAAAACGCATCCGATGAAACGGACATTCTGACTTTCAATTCAGGAAGTAATGAGGTAGCGGAAACAACTATTGACACAGCAAGTCACGAAATCATCCTTAAACTGATTGCAGGAGGCAACCTTACAAGTATTACTCCTGAATTTACGGTTTCTCTTGGTGCAACTGCAAGCCCCTCCAGTAATGAGACCATAGACTTGTCGGCCGGTTCAGCAACTTATACAGTAACTGCAGAAGATCAGGTGACTACTCAGGATTGGACTGTTTCAGTTATTCTAAATAACGATACTGATATCACTGGCTTTGATTTAACAGGTGTGTTATCAAGCGTTAAAATCGATAGAGAGATTCATACAATTGATGTACTTGCAGTTGAAGGTACGAATATCACGTCATTGCTTACAGAGGTCACGATAACCGAAGGTGCAAGTATCTCACCGCAGGCGATCACTATTCAGGATTTTACTAACCCCATTACCTACACAGTTACAGCAGAAGACGGTGTCACTACTCAGGAATGGATAGTTACAGTACAACTTGTCAGACCGTTTATCACCAGATGGCAACCTGAAATCGATGAAGATGAAGGAGACGATTCATTTCTATTCATTGGATTTGATAATGACTTTGATTACGATTTCAGCTATCAGTGGAAAGACGAAAATGGCGATGTGATTGAGAGCGGTTCACTCACGACAGATGATGAAGAATTATTCTCCACTTTTCCTAATGAAAATGAATTCACGCTGGAAATCATAGGCGCCTTTCCTTATTTAACTGATTACTTTGAGCCCTCACTAATCGATGTATTGCAATGGGGAGACATAGAATGGAGGAGTTTTGAAAGCACTTTTAGAAATTGGCCCGGTGAGGCATTTAGCGCAGAGGACACCCCTGATCTACGCCAGGTAACCAGTATGAGAACGATGTTTAGGCAAGCGGGCTCATTTAATGGTGACGTTAATGACTGGGATATCAGCAATGTAACAGATATTGCAGGCATTTTCAACGAGGCAAGCAGTTTTGCAGGAGATGTCAGTCAATGGCAAGTTGGCAATGTCACAGACATGCAGGGTGCTTTTAACGGGACACAGTTTAATGGGGATCTAAGTAACTGGAATGTTGACAATGTTACAAACATGATCAATATGTTCCTAAATGCTTCATTATTTGATCAGGATCTGAGTAGTTGGAATATTGGTCAGGTGACTAGTATGGAAGGGATGCTTAGTGGTTCCGGTATGAGTACTCAGAATTACGATAAGTTCCTCATTAGCATAGCTGCACAAACGGTACAACCAAATGTAACATTAAGTGCGACAGGTATTGGTCATTGCTTTGGAGCTAATGCTGTGACGCAGTTGGAAACAAACAATGGCTGGACTATCGATGATGAAGGGGCAATATGTTCCTCAGCAAATGACATTGTAGCTATCGATGTAGTAGGATTACGAATTGGAGATGCAGCAATTGACACAGCAGCTCACACTGCAGAAGTAACCGTGATCAACAGTGCAGAATTAACTGCGTTAAGTCCGGTAATTACACTGTCGGATGGGGCTATATTTTCGGCCACATCTCCACAATCAGGTCAGGAAATCGATTTTTCCCAGTCAGAGACAAGTCCTATTGAATATGAAGTATTGTCCAGTGATAGTACTTTCCAAATCTGGACAGTGACTATAATAAATGCCGTCAATCCCTTGACCGACACAGATATTTTATCGTTTACACCCGGTGTTGGGAACAGTGTAACCATTGATCCTGACGCGCATCAAATAACTTTTAACGCAGTAATCACTCCTGAATTTTTGATTACTCCAGAATTCACTTTATCACAGGGAGCGAGCAGTTCACCAGCAAGTGAAGTAGAAATCGACCTGACTGATAGTACCGAGACTTACACGGTAACCGCAGAAGATGGTATCACCACACAAGACTGGACCGTCA
Organism: Bacteroidota bacterium; assembly: GCA_038525605.1. GTDB lineage: Bacteria > Bacteroidota > Bacteroidia > Cytophagales > Cyclobacteriaceae > JANSWY01. The sequence continues at coordinate 1,479 of JBCBHL010000253.1, read as the reverse complement.
CAGTAAATGACCTCAAACCAATCAACGATCTATGTATCAATGCCATCGCTGTTTCAACAGATACTACATTTGTAGCAAGTTCTGCAAATGCCACTTCAGATGCTGCTATCACACCGATCTGTGGCTCTAACAGAAATATCGGTAATGGTGTCTGGTATAAAATCGTTGGTAATGGAGAGTCCATCACGATCAATACCTGTGGTGGTCAAACCAATTTTGATACTGCATTGAGTTTATACGGCGGCTCTTGCGAAGACGGACTCATTTGTCTGGCAGGTAATGACGATGATTGCGGTACGCGTTCTGTTTTAGAATTTAATTCTGCTGTAGGAGAAGAGTATCTGGTTTTAGTCGATGGGTTTGGTAGTACTACAACTGGTAGATTTGAATTGGAAATCTCCAGCGAACCCACTCCGGAACTTCCTGCTAACGATGATTGTGAAACAGCTCAGCTACTGACTGTTTTTGCCAATGGGGAAGGAACTCCAATTAACGGAAATAACACCAATGCTGCATTCTTTTCGGGTCAGGTGTCTTGTGATAATTTTGGCGCTATCAATGATGTGTGGTTTACTTTCAACTCTGGCCAAAATACCAGAGTAGAAATCAGGTTAAACGGTACGGATACGGATGGTGAAGGCCCATTGCGTGCGGCAAGTAGTTTCAGACTGGCAGCTTACGAAGAATGTGGAGGTAATTCAATTATTTGCGATACTAATGCTGATGGTTTGACTAACCTGGATGTAACTCCAAACACTGAGTACAGGCTTCAAGTGTGGAATGACGATGTATCGGATCAGGGTACTTTTACAATCCTCGTAAATGACGGGCCTAACACTCCTGCTGTTCTTTTCTTTGATAATGTGGGAATCGGTACAGCATCTATTAGTCGCTCAACTGAAAATGGTGCAGTGATCGATTCATTGATAGCACAAGACCCTCAGGGTCATGAGCAGATCACTTCTTTGATCGGAGACAATGAGGAAGGAATATTTGCGTATGATGACATCACTCGTCAAATCACGATTGCAGATGCTGCAGCTTTGCAAGCTTCTTCTACAACCTCATTTGATCTAACCTTTCGATCTGCAGATCAGGGTCCAGGCCAGCTAACATCAGAAATCACATTAACGGTCAATATCATTGATAATGCGCCACCAATATTCAATGTTACAACGTTTGCTGTCAATGAAAATGTAGCCGATGGCTCTGTTATTGGAACACTTTCTGTTTCTGATCCAGACGGCGACATAGTAAATATTGTTGGTTTCAACTCACAAGATGGGGTTATCAGTGTAAATCCTTTAACCAGGGATTTGATCGTGGCAGAAGCCTCAGCATTCGACTTTGAGAGAAATAATAGCTTTTCATTGCAAGTTACCATTGAGGATGTAGCAATAGCAAGTTTGCAAACTACAGAAAACATCACTGTAAACATTACTGATGTGAATGAAGCACCATTAGTCGCAGAAGCTACTT
>JBCBHL010000252.1:0-10910 GCA_038525605.1 Bacteroidota bacterium | reverse complement strand
TAAAGGAATCATACATGGCATTGAAACTCCTACCCTTTTTGCGATCAGAATATTTATTGGAATAGTCATCGCTGAGAATGGCATTCAGAAACCCTGATATTTCATGATTGATACGATCCACAAAATAAAAAAGGCTGATGATTGCCAGCAATGTGAAGGTCAGCAGAAAGAAAGCTTTGATACCATCTGGTTTTACCAGTACAAAGTAAATGAGACCTGTCAGCAGTAAGATGATGAGACAGATTCTAAAAATTACCTGTAAGCGGAAGTTTCTATAGCTCATATTTTTCCATTCTTCTGTAAAGCGCACCTCTGCTGAGTCCCAGCTCTTTTGCGGCATTGCTGATATTGCCCTGATGTTTTTGTATGGCTTTTTGGATAGCCCATTTTTCGAGGGAGTCAAGGTTATAATCCGCTATTCCTTCACTGTTTTCCTGATATTCTTCGCTAATCGAAAAATCCCTGACATGTAACTGCTTGCCATCGCTCATGATGACGGCTCTTTCTATGGCATGTTGCAACTCTCTCACATTTCCCGGCCAACTATGCTTAGTGAGCTTTTTGGTCACATACTCAGGTACATATAAGCCACCTTTCTGATACTTTTTCTTATACAAATCCAGGAAATACTCCGCCAAAGCAGGAAGATCAGATATCCTTTCTCTTAGAGGCGGCAGCTCAATTGTTACCGTGTTGATCCGATAGAGAAGGTCCTGACGAAATGTACCTTTTTGCACCATCTCTGCCAAATTCATATTGGTGGCACAAATTACACGTACGTCTACTGGAATAATATCGTTAGCACCTACTCTGGTAATTACTCGTTCCTGCAGTACCTTCAGTAATTTAGCCTGAATAGGTAGTGACAGATTGCCGATTTCATCCAGAAATATGGTGCCGCCAGTGGCAGCCTCCAGCTTCCCAATCCTGTCTTCAATGGCATCAGTGAAAGCTCCTTTTTTATGCCCATACAATTCACTCTCGAACAAGTTTTCTGAAACTACACCCACATCTATGGAAATAAACGGTTTGTCACTACGCTCTGATTGCAGATGTAGCGAGCGGGCCACCAGTTCCTTTCCAGTTCCATTTTCTCCCAGCACCAACACGTTAGCATCAGTGGGAGCCACTTTCGAAATGGTATCGAAAACTACTTTCATACGATCCGAATGGCCAATAAAATCGACCTCAGGAATCCGGAAAGCGGATTGCAATCCTTTTTTTTCCGCATGGAGTTTTTCCACTTTTTTGTTGGCTTTGCTCAGTTTAAATGCTGCAGAAACTGTGCTTAGCAGTTTTTCGTTTTCCCATGGCTTGGTGATGAAGTCGAAGGCTCCCCGCTTCACAGCCTCAACTGCCATTTCTATACCGCCATAAGCTGTAATAAATATGATCATCGTTTCGGGGGAGCGCCTTTTAATTTCCTCAAACCAGTGGAGGCCATCCTGTCCGGAAGTATCACCAGCAGAAAAGTTCATATCGAGGATCACCACATCATATGAGTTTTCATCAAATGCAGTTGCAATTTGCTCGGGGTTATTGATGGCCCTCACATCGCTGTAGTATTGTTCCAATAAGATTCTGATGGACAAAATGATGTAGTTGTCATCGTCAATGATCAGAAATTTACCAGCTTGTTTCATAGAACTTAGATAGGGAAAATTTGATTTCTCAAAGATAGTCTACTTCTCAATTATTGAGAATTGTCCATTTTTGGGCAGGAATTGCTTGTGGATGGTCATTTTCAATAAAAAGAAAATTACGTTTTATTAGTATAATTCTGATAATCAGTGTTTTACGAAAATGGAACGGATTATGACCTGTAGATGGAAACTCAAGAAATACTATGATCAGGAATTATTTAAAAGTTGCATTTCGCTCTCTCCGGAGAAATAAAGGTTACACGCTAATCAATATTCTCGGACTTGCTATAGGGATTGCCTTTAGCTGTATGATGTACATCTATGTGACGCATGAGCTGTCATCGGATAGTTTCCACGAAAAATCTGACAGAATTTTCAGGGTCATCATGGAAGACAAAAGAAATCCGGATAATGTGAGGTTTTATGGTTCAGCTCCTGCGCCGCTTACCGAAGCATTGTTAAACGAAATACCTGAAATCGAAGACCATACGCGTCTCTATCGTACTACTGGTCAGATAGTCTATCAGCTGGACGGTCAAAACTTTCAGGAAAGAGAGTGGTACATTACACACAGTAATTTTTTCGAAATCTTTGATTTTGAATTCATTGCCGGAGATAAAAATACAGCACTCAATGAACCCCTCTCTCTGGTAATCAACAGGTCTACCGCTATTAAACTGTTTGGCAAGGAAAATGCTGTGGGCGAACTGATTTCATCCTCATGGTTTGGAAGCTTAAAAGTGACTGGTGTTGTGAAAGATTTCCCTGAAAATTCACACATCAAATTCAATTTCCTTTTATCAGAAAATCCGCAGATGGAAGGCTGGAAAAACCTGCTGACGGACTGGGAAGACTTCAGCGCTTTTGCTTATGTGTTACTGAAGCCCAATGTGAAGATTGCCACGGTCAACGCTAAGGTGCCAGACTTTATCACCAAATTTTTTGGGCCCTATGCCCAGGTATTCAATGCCAAATTTCAGAATATAGAAGATATTTATTTCGAGTCGGAAGATATTGAAGGGGGCATAGAAGAATTCAAAGGACAGCTCTCCTATATCTACATATTCGCTACTATGGGTTTGTTTATCCTGTTAATTGCGTGTATCAATTACATCAACCTGGCCACCAGCAAGGCCGCATACAGATCCAGAGAGATCGGGATCAGAAAAGTAGTAGGAGCTTTTAAAAGACAGCTGATTACCCAGTTTCTGATGGAGTCGCTGCTGGTATCATTAATTGCGATGGTGCTTGCCGTTGGTATCATCGATCTGGCATTTCCATATTTCAATCAAATTACCGGTAAGAGCTTCGATATTAACCTGACAAATCTGGGCATGTACTTACCAACACTCCTGCTTCTGGCAGTGATTATTGCCTTATTTTCCGGTGGATATCCAGCGTTGTATTTATCGCATCTCAAACCTGTGAGCTCTATCAAAGGACAGGAAATAGGCGGTAAAAAATCGGGAGGAATGCGAAAGGGTTTGGTAACATTTCAGTTTGTATTGACAATTGTGATGTTAGTGGTCACACTGCTGATTGGTCAGCAACTCAATTACATTCAGGATAAAGATATGGGTTTTGATAAAGATAAGCTGCTTGTAATCGATATCAACAATGGTAATGTGAGAAGACAGTTTCAAACGATGAAGACCCAGTATGAAGCGATACCCGGAGTGGAAAGCGTTGGCGTTTCCAGCAGAGTTCCCGGAGAGTGGAAGAACATTAATGAAGTTTTTGCAAAACCTAATTCTGCCAATTGGGAAGGAACCGACTCCATCAAAACTTATTACATGGGCTTTGATGATGGCATGCTGGAAACCTATCAGTTTAAGCTGGCGGCAGGGTCCTACTTTACTGGCAATGATGGTGATTCCACCAATGTGCTGATCAATGAGTCTGCAGCCAAAGCAATGGGACTTACGAACCCGGTTGGCACTACTATCAATGTGAAGAGCTATCACACTTACTGGCGGGCAGACTACAATGCCAAGGTGGTGGGCGTATTGAAAGACTTTAACTTTCAGTCACTCCATACCAAAATTGAGCCGATCATTATTGCTACCTGGAACAACCCAGTAAGGCCAATCGATTACTTTACGTTAAAGATTTCAGGCAATGCTCCCAAAGTAATTGAAGGAGCCAATGCGGTGCATGAAAAGTTTGATTTGTATAGCCCTATGGAATATCACTTTCTTGATCAGCAGCTGAATACCTTTTATGAGGCGGAAGAGCGTGCGGGTCTGATATTTAAAATGGCTGCCGCACTGTGCATCTTTGTTGCCTGCCTTGGATTGCTGGGTCTGGCATCTTTCATGGTCGAAAAGCGGAAAAAAGAGCTTGGCATCAGAAAAATCCTTGGAGCCAATGAAGTAAGTCTTTTTGTGTTACTTTCTTCTTCTATCAGCAAGCAGGTAATATTAGCCTTTATAATTGCCAGCCCACTGGCGTGGTACATCATCTCTAACTGGCTTGCTGCGTTCGAATATCGGATTTCGATAGGTCCCGGTACTTTCATCGTGGCTGGGTTAGTAGCTGTTTCAATCGCGTTGATTACAATTAGTTACCGTGCCTTACAGGCCATCTACTCCAATCCGGTAGATTCGCTCCGTTCGGAATAAAAGGTTTTAAAAGGTAAAACCCGAGCCGTCTCATTAAATGTAAATTGCAACAATTTGCACGTGATGAGACGGCTTTTTTGTGTTTCAACAGGCTCTTTTTGCTGATTTGATGAAAAAAATGATTTTTTTCGGTGATATCATGATGTAAATTGGAACTTAAGAGTAAAGCAACAGACTAATTGATCATATGAATGGAATAACATCAGGCAAGGAGCAGAATCGGCAGCTGACAGAACTTTATGTAGAGGCCTTTCCGCTTTTTGCGAAATATATCAGCAAGCAGGGAGGTACGCTCGAAGAAACGAAGGACATCTTTCAGGAAGCTTTGATAGTCTGCTATGAGAAGCAAAGTCAGCAGAATTTTCTATTTGATAAATCTGCTAAATCATACCTACTGGGTGTTTGTAAAAATAAGTGGCTCAAAGTCCAAAGAGACCAACCGCCGACCCAATCACTGAATGAAATCGACCTTGCAGACGATTCGGAAACCGGATTATCCACAGGTAAACTACTTCAGTTACTGAAGTCTTCAGGTGAGAAATGTCTCAATATGCTGCAGTCGTTTTATTATCAGAACCTGTCAATGAAAGACATCTCAACAAAGTTTGGTTTCAGCAGTGAGCGTTCGGCTACAGTACAGAAATACAAATGTCTGGAAAAAGTAAGGGAAAACATCAAACAAAAATCACTTCACTATGCGGATTTCATTGATTGAAACACAGGAAATAGATCGCTACCTCAATGATGAGATGACTACCATGAGTCGGTTGGTCTTTGAATCCCGAATGCTGGTTGACCCTTTACTAAAAGAAAAGGTTGAACATCAAAAAAAGGCCAATGAGCTGATCAAAGTTTATGGCAGGCAAAAATTGAAGCAAGAGATCAGGAATATTGATCAAATGCTTTTCAGCGATGCTAAATTCAAATCATTTCAAACGAAAGTATTTACCATTTTTAATTCCAAATAAATGATACAGGCCAATTTAATTCCGATGGTCATCGACCAAAGTTCCAGAGGTGAGCGGTCTTATGATATTTTCAGTTTGCTGTTAAAAGAAAGAATTATTTTTTTAGGAACTGCTATTGATGATCAGGTAGCAAATATTGTGGTGGCTCAATTGCTATATCTGAATAGTCAGGACAGCAGCAGGCAAATTGATATGTATATCCAGTCGCCGGGAGGGAGTGTATATGCTGGATTGGCCATTTATGATGCGATGCAAATGATTTCTGCCCCGGTTTCTACCGTGGCGGTTGGTTTTTCCGGTAGCATGGCTACTGCTTTACTGACTTGTGGCGAGAAAGGTAAAAGGTTTGCATTGCCACAGGCGACCATTCATATGCATCCGACGGGCGGAGGCGCTAAAGGATATACTGAAGACGTAAGGATTGCTACTCACGAACAAGAGAGATTGCAGGCTCAGTTGTTTCATATCATGGGAGAAAATACAGGACATAGCTGGAAAGAAATAGAAGAATTTTTCCTGCGGGATAAATTTCTAAATTCTTTACAGGCCAAAGAATATGGATTGGTAGATAAAGTGCTGGGCAATACTTCGAGCCTCATCAAAATGAATAATATCGAACCGGAAGTGGAATTCTACGCTTGAAAAGCCTCACGTGTAAGGTCATTTGCTACGCTACTATAATCACGTTGATTGAAAATACTTCTTTTGCCTTGCAAAATTGAGACTAATGATTGTCATCTCTTATATTTTAAGGTTAATTTCACAGCTTATAAACAGAGTTTATTTCGGATCAGGTCCATTTATTTGATCCGGTTTATTGAAGTGCATTCCACTTACGTAATCCTGCCACCTGTCCGGAAAAACTCAGATAACCTGATAAGAAAACATGACAGATTCAGATAAACAATCACAACCACCAAAGGCGGCAAAGAAGCCCCATTCAATAGTTACGCATGGTCATGAAAGGATCGACGATTATTTCTGGATGAGGCTCACTGATGAGCAACGTGATTCTGAAAACCGCGACGAAAAGACCCGCGAGGTATTCGATTACATCAACGCGGAAAACGATTACACAAAAGCTAAACTTGCTGATACTGAAGGTTTCCAGACGGAACTATATGAAGAAATGATTGGCAGAATTCAGCAAACAGATGAATCAGTGCCTTACTTTCTCAATGGCTACTGGTACTACAGAAGATTTGAAGAAGGAAAAGAATATGTCATCCATTGCCGAAAGAAAGAATCGCTGGATGCAGAAGAAGAAATTTTACTTGATGTAAATGTACACGCCGAAGGCCATGATTACTATTCGGTTGGAGGATTATCGATCAGCCCGGATAATAAGACACTCGCTTTTAGTGAAGATACTGTTAGTAGAAGGATTTACAAGATTCGTTTCATCAGTTTGGAAACAGGTGAGTTTTTATCTGATGAATTGGAAAACACTACTGGAGAACTGATTTGGGCAAACGATAATCAAACTGTATTCTACACCACAAAAAACGAAGTTTCGCTGCTTTCAGAAAAGGTTTGGAGACATCAGGTGGGTGAAAAACAGGAAAGTGACGAACTGGTCTACGAAGAGAAAGACCCTGCCTATTATATCGGTGTTTCCAAATCAAAATCGAGAAAGTACATCATGATTTGGAATAGCAGCACCCTGTCTAATGATTTTCATATGCTGGACGCTGATAATCCGCAGGGAGAGTTCAAGCAGTTTATTCCACGAGAGAAGGTTCATGAATACAGCGTTGAGCATTTCAGGGATAAGTTCTACATCCTCACCAACTGGAATGCTGAAAACTTCTGTTTGATGGAAACCAGCGTCGAAAACACAGGGAAAGAATACTGGCAGACTGTAATTCCTCACAGGGAGGATGTTTTAATTTCCGATTTAGAGATTTTTAAAGATCACCTGGCCATCAGTGAAAGAAAAGGAGGTTTGACTCAAATTAACATCATTGATCAAAATACTGGAAAATCTCATTACCTCGATTTTGGCGAACCGGCTTATGACGCAGCGACCAATGTCAATCCCGAGATGAATACTGAGGTATTGCGTTACAGCTATTCATCACTTACCACACCGGCTTCTGTGATAGATTATAATATGGTTACCGGAGAAAGTGAAGTCAAAAAGACGCAGGAAGTAATGGGAGGACACGACCCTCAGGAATATACAACAGAGAGAATTCAGGTACCTGCCAGAGATGGAGAGCAGGTTCCTATGTCAATTGTGTATAAGAAGGGATTTGAAAAGAATGGAAAAAACCCTGTTTTATTATATGCCTATGGCTCCTATGGCATTACAATAGAGCCTTCATTTAGCTCTACAAGGCTTAGTTTGCTGGACAGAGGTTTTGCATTTGCCATCGCTCATACCCGGGGGAGTGAAACTCTAGGAAGAAGGTGGTATGATAACGGTAAGCTCCTGAAAAAACTCAACACCTTTCAGGATTTTATCGACTGTGGTAAATACCTGATAGAAAACAGATATACTGCTGCTTCTCATCTGTATGCCAATGGAGGAAGTGCCGGAGGCCTGTTGATGGGTGCAGTGGCAAATATGTCACCCGAAACTTTTAATGGCATTATTGCTTCGGTACCATTTGTGGATGTCATTAACACCATGCTTGATGAATCCATTCCGCTTACGACCAATGAATTTGACGAATGGGGTAATCCGAAGATCAAAGAATACTACGATTACATGTTGAGTTATTCGCCATATGATCAGGTGAAAAAACAAGACTATCCAAATATGCTGGTGTTAACGGGATTGTACGATTCGCAGGTGCAATATTGGGAACCGACCAAATGGGTGGCGAAGTTAAGAGACTACAAAACCGATGATAAGTTGTTGCTTTTCAAAACGAATATGGATGCAGGTCATGGAGGAGCTTCGGGACGTTATGAAGCCTACAAAGAGGTGGCTTTAGAGTATGCATTTCTATGTCATTTGGAAAATATCCATGATTAAATTGTTGAAAAAGGTAACTTTTTTGAATAAAAATCTCGTATAAGTAAGTAAAGATCGTGCATTTAGTGACTTTAAAATGTGCTTTTAATGCGATTCAGGGCCGATTTTTTAGAATAGGCAGAATTGGAAAGTTAACTGGCACGATTCTTTCACATGGTTCAGACATATTTGTAACATAAAGTTCTACGCTTATGAAACGAGACAAAAAAATAACTGGATATATATGGTACAACCCTGATATGGGAATTTACCAAAAAGGAAAAAAAGAAGAGTATAATCACTTTTATGAATTGAGTGGTAAGAAAGAAGGGTTTTCATTAATTCTTGAATTGACCAATCATTCTGATATACTCGCTTATAAATTAGTAAAGGAACTGAATCTGGCGAAAGAAACACATATCAGAAGCCAGATGAGACCTGCGGTATAGGTTAGCAATATGAGTTAGTTTCTCGCAGCGTTAGAGAAATTAATAAATATCATGAAAACGGAGTAAGCCATTCTGACCAGTTGTCGGAATGGCTTCTTATTTTTAAGCCAGAAGCTATTACCCCTGGAATCGATCACCATTTCAACTGTTAACGCCTCGGGTCAGCCTTTGAATTGTTAAACGAAGCGCTTTACTTCAGTCAATATTTTAGTCACTACCAAAACAGGTACTGCGATAGTTTTCAAAGCCCCTTCAACTTATTCGTTGTCTTCTGATCCGACCTTTAGAAGAATTAATAAAAATTAAGTAATTTTAGAATTACGGGACATTGCACTTACTCAACACCCAAAGATTAAAGCAGCATCATTCAACAGCAGCTTAGAATCCGGGATAAAACATTCATTATAAACATTTCGAAACAGTGGCTGACAAGAAAACTGTGTCATTTAGTGGGAAATCGCTCGAAGAGCGTTTGTTTCAATTGATTTTGTTAATATCCATTGCACTTGCTGTGCTGTGGTTATTGTACAGGTTGTTTTATTTTAAAAATATGACAATGGTAGCCATACATACTACCTCGTCAACGACGCTCACACTCCTCTTTCTTTTCTACATCAAAACACGATCTTTTCAGCTGAGCGCACTGATTTTTTACCTAATCATTATGATTTTCATCGCATTTGGCTTTTTCCCATCAGGAGGAATCCAGGGTGCAGGGGTCATATTTTCCTTAATTGTTTATTGTTCGGGATTGTTGGTGCTGCCGCCAAGATATTTTATATTTTTCTCTGTGATATTCATCACTTTATTGCTGTCACTGTTTCTGTTGGAATATATGTTTCCCGAACTGGTTACTCCGCCGGATGTGGGAAAGAAAATGAATCTGGCAAGCATCCTGACTACTATTGTTTTTTTCATTGTGTTGGGTGTAGTGCTGTATTATTTTAAAAAGGAATATGTCAACGAGTTCAACTCAAAGCACATACAAAGTGAGCGGTTGAGTAAGGAAAAGGAAAAGCTGGAAAATGCAGAGAGGTATAAGACCAGGTTTATGAAAACAATTTGGTCAGAAATGAATGCGCCTATAGCGGGAATCGAACATACGCTAGAGCAGCTGGAAGAAACCAGGTATAGTGATGAGCAAAAAAAAATGATGAGCAGACTCCGGAAAAACAGTGAGTTGTTGAAAAGTATCCTCAATGATGTCATCGATCTGTCCAGGATCGGAATGGGAAAAGCAACGCTCAGAAAGATTGAATTTGACCTGTCGGAGGAGTTAAATGAATTGATAGAAATACTTGAGAGCGGAAAGGATGGTAAACAGACAATTTTCGAATTCAGGAAAGGTAGCACAGTTCCTTCCTTGTTGGTAGGTGACCCTGTAAGACTCAAACAATCCATTATTAGCCTGATCAATAGTTCTATCAGGTTTATGAAAGGGAATGAGGTTATGCTATCCGCAGATCTGCTTTTAAAATCTGAAAAGAGTTGTACGCTAAGGTTTAATATCAATTGTAAAGGTGCAGGACTTAGCAAACGTACAAGAGCAGAGATATTCGAAAAATTCTATAATTCTGAAAAACTTGATTTACACAATGCAGATACTGAAATCGATTTACTGCTACCCAAAAACCTGGTGGAAACAATGGGTGGGAGTATTAGCTTTTCATTCGATGAAAATTATGATTTTATTTTTTATTTCGACTTGCCTTTTGGCATTCCCGAATCTGCTTCTGCTAAATAAGCAGTAATTGATGAAAACATTAAACTAATTGTTATAAACAGTATTGGGGAAATTACAAGAATTTAAAAGCGATCGAGCTTTAGAAGAAAAACTATTTGAATTAGTGCTGCTGCTCTCCATAGTGACCGGGCTGTTTTGGTTTTGTTACAGAGTGTTCTTTTTTAAAAGTATTGAAATACTTATTGTGAATGGTGTTTCGACGCTATTTTTTGGACTCATCTACAGGTTGTTTAAAGTCAACAATGCCGTCAGACACGTATCTTTGTATTATTACTTTCCTATATTGTTGTTAGTTGCCATTGGTTACTTCCCTTCGGGAGGGGTAAGCGGCTCTGTAATTGCCATCGCAACTACCATTTACTGTACAGGTTTGATCATCATCAGGCCGAGGTATTTTCTTTTTTACGCCTCATTTTTTACAATTCTGATCTTCATGCTGGGAGCGTTCGAATACATATTTCCTGAACTTACAGATCCGTTTATCAGCAAAAGAGATGAGATCAGGGTTAGCTTAATAAGCAAT
>JBCBHL010000251.1:0-10969 GCA_038525605.1 Bacteroidota bacterium | reverse complement strand
AGATTTTCAGGCAAATAATAAAGTTTATCACGAACGATTTAGTATCCAGATTTTTGATTTAAATAATTACTCAACTTCATGTTTAATTCATAATTAACTAAAAACTACTAAATTCAATTGTCAAAATATTGAAAACCATTCAATACTAAAGTAAACGTACCAGTATCTAATGAATGACGTCTCTTTTTTTATTGATCGCCATGAGGGCAAACAACGGGAAATCTTGCTGTATTTTCACCAGTTACTTACTGAGGAACTGGAACTCATTGACAAAATCAGATACAAAATTCCCTTCTACTATCATAAAAGCTGGATTTGTTACATGAACCCCAACAAAAATGGTTTGGTAGAACTTGCTTTTCCTCGTGGAAGTGAGCTCTCCAACGAGCAGGGACTTCTTGTCACCAAAGGCAGAAAACAGGTAAGAAGTATTGAGTTTGCTGATCAATCAGAAATTCCTGAATCCCTGATCAGGGAAATCATCCATGAGGCAATTATTCTTGATGAAACAATTCCCTACAAAAAGCCCGGTTAAAAATCTTTGAGTCAATAAACGAAGTTCGACAGAAATAAATATCTTCACAGACAATCTGATAACTATTAAAAAAGACCATTATGACAGTTAAATCCCACCTGGGGTCAGTTGTACTTCTTGGGTTTTCAAACTCCCTCCGACACATAGGCTACTATGCGTTTAGGTCTATTCTTGTCTTCTACTTATTAAAATCAGGATTGTTTGGTTCTGATGTTGAGGCTATAGGGATCTACTCTTTGTTTATAGGCTCATTTACCTTCAGCAAAATATATAGGAGGTGTGCTGGGTGATTTAGTGCTTGGCAATAAAAATACTGCTATTGCAGGTATAATTCTGGAAGCACTCGGTGTCTTTGCCCTCTGTTTTTCCGAAGTAGGTTTATATGTGGGGCTGGTTTTATTGTCAATTGGTGGAGGATTGTATCTGCCCAACCTTTATGCTTCAGTAGGGAAGCTATATCTGCAAAAAAGCAAATTTTTTGATTCAGTCTATACTTTTCTGTACGGTACAGTAATGCTTGGAGCACTGATAGGGCCACTATCTCTACTTTCAGTGCAGCAAAGCGAACGATGGATTACAGGATTTATCCTTGTGGGCTTGCTCATGATTCTAGCAGTAGTTCCCATCATATTTACTAAGAATTTAAAGAATGACAGCATCACAACCGACGAGCAACCACCCCCGTTAGCAGCAAGAATTGTTTTGATTCCCATTGCATTGCTGTTTGTCGGTATTTTCTGGGGAGTATATGATTTAACCGCAACACATGCCAACACGTTACAATATCATTTTTCAGAAGCATCTTCACTGCCATTACCACGAACGTTTTGGTCTTCCGCATCATCCATGTTTATCATTCCCATCTGTATCTTACTGACAGTGCTGTGGCTGTTTCTAAAAATCCCGCAATTCACAAAACTGGCTTTAGGGTTTATGTTTGCTAATTTATCTTTCATCATACTGGTTTCTATTCCTGAATCGCCAGCTGAAGGTCAGGCTATCATTTTCATTCTTTCCCTGGTCTTATTCAATTTTGCTGAAATACTCATCAGCCCTACGATCAACAGTATTCTGGCTCGTTATACAAATCCGAAATATCTAGGCATCCTGATGAGTCTGAATTTTGCCCCGGCTTCTTTTTTTATGTGGCTGATAACATTATTCAGCAACGAGGTTGCCGGATACACATTACAAATTATGATTGCAGGATGCATACTATTTTCCATAGTAACATCTCTCCTGGTTCTATTCGCTATCATCAAGCGGTTTACCAGCCTGAAAAATGTCTGAATGAAGCCTGTAGAATTTAAAATAGATTTTGTCTTCGAAGATCCGGTCAGAAAGTCTACACATTTTCTGGCTACTATGCTCACAAAGCAGGAATCTTTCGACTGGAAAAAGAATATCCGACTTGGACAATCAATCGTAAAAGAGGTGGTGACTGTTCGATCAATTGATGAAGAAGGAAATCCCCGATTTGATCAATTTGGTTTCAGGTTGATGAACAAGTCAGAATTAGTGAATTTTAAAAAAGGTATGATTGTTCAGCTACATCAGTCTGACTAGAGATCATATATTTCGTACTATGGAAATGACAAACTATCAAATAATCGCAAACGAAAAGCAGCTAAAAGAATTTATCGCATGGTTGCCTGCATTAGAACCAGATGAAAAGTATTATCTCTGCCTGTTTGCCAGAAAAAAGTATAGTAAAGAGTTGATCAACTCCAACGATAAAGCGCAATTGAAGCGTTTTACAGCCACCAGGGAAAACATCTTCAATAAGATTCGTCAACTGGAGGTTCCGATGGGCACATGGCAAATGAAGGATGGTCCTGCCCCACTGGAATCGCTGGCCCTATACATCATGATCAACCCGCGCAGTTTACGGAAGGCCACAGAAATGATGGGCAAAAGGTGCTGGGAGATGATGAGCACTCAAAATTACAACGTCCATTCAGAGTCGCTTACCTGTATCCAAAAGTCGAAGGCCAGAACCTGCTTTGTAGATTTTGATATTGACACAAAAGAAATTGATTTGGATCGGCAATGGCTCGATACCGAAATTGGTAAAAACAATTATCAGATTCTGGAAACACGGGGAGGCTATCATATTTTGGTACGACCCAATGAGGCCACAACTTACAGGCAAAAGGAATTTAATGACAAAAACTGGTATCAGAAGATTCAGAAAAAGTATCCGGTTGATCAGTCGGGAGATCAACTGATTCCGGTTGCAGGAACCTGGCAGGGAGGTTTCATTCCTACACTTTTGGATGACGAAAGGTGAAATTGATTGTTTTCGATATCGATGGTACAGTCGTAGACTCTGTGAAAGCTGATGACGAATGCTTCATCAAAACTTTTTCGGATCTTCATCAGATCGATTTGGGCAATGCCAACTGGAACGATTTCAACAATGTAACTGACTCCGGACTGACAGATGAAATTTTTCAAAAACATAAAAATAGAAAACCTACTGAAGCAGAAGTAGCAACGATTAAATCGCATTTCAAAGACCTGCTCTTTAGTCGAAAAAGAGAGTTTTCTGAGATCCCTTATGCAGTTTCATTTATCGAAACGATCGCCCAAAACCCCGAATTTGTTATTGCTTTCGCCACTGGTGGGTGGCAGGCCACTGCCCGACTGAAATGTGCCGCCGCTGGGTTTGAGCTCAGTGAATACCTGCACAAAACTTCCGACGATCATTACAATAGAGGCGAAATTATACGTTTAGCAATCAAATCAGCGTTTGAAATTCATCATGTCAAGCAGTTTGAATCGGTCATTTATTTCGGTGATGGTCTATGGGATTTCAAAACGTGCAAGGAATTGGATATTGATATGATTGGCGTTGATTTTCACCATAATAGAAAACTAAAAGATGCCGGATTAGAAAAAATCATCCGGGATTATTCCGATTATGATCAAATCATCCAATGGATCGAAGGATTAAATATAGGGATGAAGGACGTGATTTAGTCACCAATTCAATTTTCAGGTGAAATACAAACATTTTGTTTCTCATTTAAACAAACTTACCGGGAAACTAAAAATACAACTTGCCGCTTAATGGCACAGAAGATCATCACACAGCAGCAGATTTTTTTTGGCTTACACCATTACTGAAATGGACTTTGACTTTAATAACAAGCAACTAAAGAAGTTTCCCACTATTTCATACATCATCAAACAAAAAGGTATAGGGCAAAAACACTTGCTCTAAAAATCGACCTAAATTATCATATTCCCCTAATAGCAGGCTCTCATTTCCAAACCCACTTTCTACAGAAAGTTTGATGTTATAAGTACAATAGTCGGTAGAATAGTAAGCTGATTGTAAGGTTTTGTTCTCATACTTGTAAGCAGATACATCACCGTGACCATCAGTAGATTTTGCATTCGCCTCATCGAATGTGAATAAATTCGAATGACTTCCTCCATCTGCATGCTCCCAGGTTATCTTTTGAATTTTGTCGTTGCTCCAATCAAACTTTATTCTGCTACCATCCTTTTTATCCTCAATGATTTCTTTAATTCGTCCATCCACAGAAGCGATATCATATGAGCGAGTGTAGTCGTAGGATTGATCTATTACCATCCCTCTAAAAGAAATATTTTTCAGGTTATCTCCCTCATAAACGACCTTTGTAATATTTAAAGTTCTCCTTTTTATCTTACCTTTCTCTCTTTCAACAACATACTTTGAGTGGTAAGCAATTCTACCCTGGTCAAACCTGATTGTGTCTACATCCTGCTCCAGTTTTTTAACTGAGAGATCAAGCATTCCCTCTCTCATTGGTGAAGGCACATACCTGCAAACCACCATTTTGTCAGCGGGATAGTATTCAAATTTTTGCGTTTCCAGAGGAAGCCATTGTCCATCATAGTAATGCTTTTTTACTCTCGATTTTAGCAGACCTGATTTATCATATTTGTAATTGTATTTGAAAACTAATTGGCCAAAGTCATTATAAAATTCAGAATAGGAAATTCTGGCATTTGAGACCTTTTGCGGATAGAAGTCAATGTACTTTCTATTCAGCTTTTGCCCATATGTGGTACTGATAGCCGATAGGAAAAATAGGATGAAGCTAATTCTGAAGATGCTCTGTTTCATATCTGAATTTATTGATGCAGCTGTTTTAAAATTTTGATTGAATCGTGATTACTCGTAAGATACAAACAAATTAATCAAAAATCATCAATACAACATCATTCACTATACCGAAGAAGAAATCTTCTTCGGGCTTACACCATAAGCCTTTTTAAATAACCTTGAAAAGTAGGAAGGATTTGTAAATCCCATTTTAAACGCTACCTCATTCACATTGTAATTACCATGCAGCAATAATTCCTTTGCCTTTTGTAAACGAATGGCATTGATCAGGTGATGAGGAGACTGGTTGACTTTAGCCTTCACTTTTCTTTGCAACTGTCTTTCGCTGAGCCCCAACTCCTTTCTCAAGAAGTCAATTCC
The DNA here is from genome assembly GCA_038525605.1 of Bacteroidota bacterium. Classification (GTDB taxonomy): domain Bacteria; phylum Bacteroidota; class Bacteroidia; order Cytophagales; family Cyclobacteriaceae; genus JANSWY01. The sequence goes on along the minus strand of JBCBHL010000251.1, from coordinate 5,954 downwards.
AAATTCTTCGTTATCCAGGTTTCTGTTAATCGTGCTCAACACCTTTTTCATGAAGGTGTCATGCACACCACCAACGACCGAATGATCAATTTCGTAATATTGTTCGTGGGCTCTTGAAACAGTATAAAGAGCATTAGTAATATTGGTTTCATCATTACATACTTCGATTCTATTGTAGAACCTGTAACTGGACCCCTGCATGATTCTCTTAACGATCCTATCGGAAGTTACCTGACCGTCGGAAATATTTTGAAAAATTGATTCTAACAAATGATCCTGCCTGATAGAAAAATCATCCTTTCTCTGAAACCCATCGGCCAAATAGAGATAGCTTTTTAACTGCGCTTTGTTTCTTCGGACGTTTTTATAGAGATCAAAACTGCATTTCGTAGCATCAGCTGTACGCTTAAAAGCATAGACGAAATAACTGGCACCTGCTTTTACATAATCACCACCTCTTTCTGATATCAGTTTTTTGATCTCACACTTAAATTCATCATTAAAATCAGGAGAGTCAGAGCCTACTGCTAAATAGGTGTACAACCCTGATCTTTCCACAATTTCACTTCGCAGATTGCTGATAAAAAGCCTCATTTCCTTTAAGATTGGATCGGTATCTCCAACCCAGAACAGATGGTCTGGTCCTTCAAACTGAACATATTGCGACCCTTCAATTTTATTGGCCACATATTTGCCCTCTTCCACTTTTACATCAATGTCTCTGTCACGATGCATGATTAAAGACGGAACTTTTATGTATTGCAATATGTCCGTAATATCCACGTCGGTGTTCATCTTCGTCAGCATCAGGGCAGTTCCGGGACTTGCTCCCGATCGGAAATACATGGCCAGCCAATTCATAAACCCCTGATCGTTTGCTTTGGAAGGCGCCAGTTTCTCCAGCTCCATTCCTCCTCCACCCCAGTTGTTTTCAATTAAATGATACGTCTTCTCACGCTCATACTCTGTAGGTGCCCAGGGGTAATCGGCAGAATATCTTCTTTTCGCAAAAATACCGAAGGTGATTAATGCCGTAACTTTCTCAGGATAAGTTGCCGCAAATAAGGCAGAAGCGGAACCTCCCTCCGAATGACCAAATAAGGTCGCTTTTTCAATACCTACATCGTCCATCACAGACAGGATATCATCCATCCGCTCTTCAAGAGTCACATAACCGGAGACCTTGTCAGACAATCCGGTTCCACGTTTATCGAACAGGATAATTCTGGCAGATTTGCTCAACTCCATCAGAAACTGAACCAATTCCGGACAGCTCCACATAAGGTCAATATTAGAAATCCAGCCGGGAACATAAATCAAATCCGTAGGTCCGTTTCCAAAAACCTGATAGGCAATATGGATGTCCTTGCTCCTTGCATATCGTGTAGTTGGTTTCTCAAATCCGGTTACTTCTTTGCGTTTTACATTTTGATAATTGCTGTTTGATTTCTCCTGATTCAATTGCACAAAATTTATCTTTTAAATACTTGGTATAGTCTGTTGAGCAAAGTAAAAAACCAGACGCTGTTATTGGAAATTATAACCCCCTACAAATGTACGACACGGTTGATAAAATCAATCAATCAGAGCATTTAAGGGCAATTTCATCAATTCTGTTAGAGAGATTAATCAGTCTGACTATTGATACTCTTTTCCAGGAATTTCAGAATGTCATGATCATTGCTTTCGATCCCCAATTTCTTTTTCAGTCTTCTTTTGGACTGTTCAACCGCCCTTCTGGTAACATTGGTAATCACCGCGATCTCTTTATTGGAAAGTTTCATTTTCATAAATGCCAGTAGCCGATGATCATTTAATGACAAATTGGGGAAGTTGATTTCTATTTTTGAGAAAAAGTCAGGATGTACATTTTCAAAATGTGTTTTAATGACCTCCCATTGACTTTCAAACTGTCTGAGGCCATCAATTTCTTTTATCAGCCACTGATGAGAACTTTCCGATTTGTCTAATCTGTCAGTCATCTCCGATAATCTTTCATTGAGATTGAGCAGTTGCATGGAAGTCACTGTCAATGACCGGGCTTTTTGATTGTTTTCGGATTCCAATTGCTTCCGAAGTGATTCCTCTACCCGGATTCTTTCCTGCTGAATTTCATTGCGATGTTTGATATCAAGTACCTCGCGCTTTGAAACCCTCAGCTTGAAAGCTACCGCAAAAGAAAAAACAACAACTCCCATCATCTGAAGGGTCATGCTGGCATGAACCATATTACTCGTTTTTATCCACCCTGGTATATTGATTAAATTCAGTAAGCCAATTCCCATCAACAGTAAAATTCCTACCAACATAAACCTGGCACTGAGAGACTTAACTGAAAGGATAAGAGCCGATCGGCAGATGAGCATCAATGAAATGACTGATAGTATGACTAACAAATAGAATGCCGCAACAAAATATGACATGAGCAGACAAGCGAAGACAATTGCATGCAATGCACTGGTAAGCAATAAAATTTTATTTGTTACCTTGAAATGTTTCTTAACATCCAGGTACTTCATCGCAAACCAGGTAAACGTGAGAGGAATCATGGATAAAAAAATGTAGGAAAGGTTTCGAAAGTAATTCCATATTTCAAGAATTCCGGTTTCCAAATGTGCATCGGTAATGAACAGGACTGCTAATACCACTGATATGTTGTATATCGAAAACAAAAAATACTCCCGGTATAAGGTGAATACCGAAATAAACAGGTTGTAGAGAAACATGATAAACAGGGCACCCAGAAAGAAATAAGTCAGCCTTCGCCTCAGGCTGTAATAATCCTGATAGCCCTCTTCCATGTATAATTTGAGGCAACTTCCAAAAGTATAATCTACCAGGTAGCGTGAATTCCTGGTTTCTGAGGTGAGTTTTAACAAATAGGAGCTTTTGGATTTTGAAGCAATATCGTCATTAACAATGAGTCCCCAGTCGAGAACAGGGCGATCGGCAAAGGGAACCAGATAGCCCGATTTACTGACTAAAACGGAATTTTCAGTCTTTAAACGAAACAACTCCACATAGTCTACCAGCTGCCCGTTTAAAAAGAATTTGAGGTTTTGTTTTGTATCATTACTCAATGTAAAGTAAATCCAAATTTCATCCTCCTCGTGCGTCAGGGCAAATTGATCCCACGTCACAAACTCTTCTAATCTTTCCGCGATTTCACCCACCGATAGGCGATCATTTTCAACAGAATAAAAAAGCGCCGAAGATTGCAGACAATAGTAAGGTTGCAGGTTTTCAGCCAGAGTAACTGGATTAAGATTATCTGCAGCATATGCTTTGCTTTGAGCAGTTGCATGATGAAAAACCATCATCAGCAAAATGAAAAGATTACATCTGAAAAATACAGCGATATGGTGTCTGGATATCCCGGTCATTAGCACAATGATATATCAACTGATAACACATTTCAACAGTAATATCAATGAATATAGTAATTCAAATCCAATCAAGTGCAATCCATTTATCATTATCATTAAGACACCATCTCGCAACGCAGATGCTGTCGTTAAAATTGCTTTTTTTGCCGGAAAAATACCCTATCAGGATTCCTAATCAACTCTACCTTTGAATTTTTATTTTCAAGGTTTACTAATGTAGCTACAACAGGAGTGCATGTTTGTATGATGAAATGAACATTCATTGGAAATCATCTTAGCTGAACTGACAGTCAGTTGATTACTGAACTAAATCGCTGATACAAAGGTAAGGCATATACTCCGGAGAATTAACACTTATTCAAACATAAAATAAATTCATGAGGAGATTTATATTCGTATTTTTCATCATTTTATCACATGTTGTAGTTGCACAGGAAAGCAGTCTGTGGACCATACCTCAAAATCAGGCAAAGGTCGCTCAGAACAGTTACTTGCAGGCAAGAGTTGGTCTCAACCAACCAAGGTTAAATGAGATTGTAAAGGAAGTCAGCAGTAAGGGTTCTTCCCAAATTACAATTCCGTTACCAGATGGAGAGGAATTGCCTTTTACCATTATGCCGACGCAATTAATGGCTCCTGAATTGCAACGAAAACACCCTGAAATCAAGACTTTTAAAGGGCATAACCAAAATGGAGATATTCTAAGAATGGATATCAACTCATTCGGAATGCATGCCATGATTCTGTCTAAAAGTGGCAAAGGAACTATCTACCTGGATCCGGCATCTGAGTTTGATGCAGATACTGATTACATCAGCTACTACAAGAAGGATTATATGAATGCTCACTCTTATGAAAGTCCGGGTTGTTTAAATGAAAACATGACGGCTGCAAGTTTGCGGAAGGCTGTTTCAAAAAATCGTACGGAACAAAACAGTACTTTTTTTAAATTTTCAGTAGGTGAGAATTTAAGAAAGTATAGAATGGCCGTCACTGCTCATCCAACGTTTTCCAGCAGAACCGGAAACAACAACGCGTTAGCCACAATCGTGTCTGTGATGAACCGAATCACGGGTATTTTTGAAAATGATATGGCTATCACCTTCGAGATAGTCGCAAACAACGATGAACTAATCTATACCAATGGAAACCGTGGACCTTTCAGGAATGATGATACGCTGGATCAAATGCGTATGAAAAACCAATCCAATACAGATGCAGTAATTGGAGAAAATAATTATGAAATAGGTCACATTTTTGGTGGTTCACCTTTTGGAGGAAGAGCGCCTGCCGGGTCAGTCTGTAGAAGTGGCCTGAAAGCAGCCGGAGGATCAAGTTCCTTTTTTCAAAATAACAGACTTGACGTATTTGCTGTAGATCTCGTAGCGCATGAAATTGGACATCAGTTTGGCGCACTACACACATTTACCAGTGGCCGAAATTGCACTTTAGGAGCAGATCAGTTTACTCAAAGGGATGCCTATGAAATGGGTAGCGGGAGTACCATCATGTCTTACATAGGTCTTTGTGGCAACAATAACATTCAAGACGATGTAGATGACTACTACCACACCAAGTCAGTTCAGGAGATGTTTAAATACCTTAACTCAGGTCAGGGAGGTTGCGCCCAACTGATTTCGACAGGTAATACTCCACCAACTGTTACTGTGGCTGAAAGTGGTTTTTCAATTCCCATTAATACTCCCTTTGTACTGGAAGCTGATGCAAATGATGTCAATGGTGATGTCCTGACTTACAATTGGGAGCAGTTTGATCCTGCTACCAAAATGGAAAACATGTTTGGTACTCCTCTTGGCCAATTTTTTACCAGAGAAGAACTGGAAGCTGCCGGATTTACTGAAATTCAGATTCAAGCAATTCTTCTAAGACAAGAACAAAAGCTGGAAGCGGCGTTCGAAGGAGACGGCCCGTTGTTCAGAAGTTTTAAAGCACAAAGAAGTAATAAGCGTTATTTCCCAAGACTTTCTGATGTGGTAGCCGATGATACCACCAGATTTGAAGTCCTGCCATTCAAAACAAGAGATTTAAATTTTGTCATTACCGTCAGAGACAACAACGTTTCCGGAGGTGGTGTCACCAACGAATTACTTTCTTTTTCTTCAACTATGCAAGCAGGTCCGTTTCTGGTTACCTCTCAATTCACAGATGCTGAATATCAGGGCTTGACTGATGTTCCGCTGGAATGGGATGTGGCCGGGACGGATGTTGCACCTGTCAATTGCCAGCTAGTAGATATTTTCTATTCAGTTGATGGTGGTGAAAATTTTGACATTCTGCTCAAAGAAAACACCGCCAATGACGGATCAGAAACTATCACACTACCCAACTTTCCGACCGAAAAGGGCAGGATCATGGTAAAAGCATCCGATAATGTCTTTTTCAATGTCAATAAAGATGATATCAATGTTAAAAGTGTAGATGTAGAAGCACCTGATGCACCAACGAATTTGACAGCTTCAGAATCTACCACAGCTCAAGTAACCTTATCCTGGACTGATAATAGCAGCACAGAAGATGGGTTTATAATTGAGAGACAACAAGGAAGTG
>JBCBHL010000250.1:0-10978 GCA_038525605.1 Bacteroidota bacterium | reverse complement strand
CAGGAATTATGCCCCGATGATCACAGCATTTCTAAAGAGCGTCTGTTTTGCCGCTTCAGCTGTTTTTAGTTCTTTTTCTTTTTGATGGAGCTATATCTGGCTTTCACGTTGTTTTTTCTCGATCTCATTTTTTTCGAGCATTACCTGCTGAACTTCATTCTTTCCTTTCAGAGCAAGTATCTCGTTTTCCTTTTTTTGATACTGTAAACTATCAGCCAATAACTTCTGATTGAATATTGATTCTTTATTTCGAATCTCAACTTCCCGTCTTAACTTTTCCTGTTGAAGAAGGATAATCTTTTTCTCCTTTTTTTCGGACTCATATTTTGCTATTAGATCCTCCGTATTTTTGGTGTTCTCCAGATCATTTAAGCTATCCTTTAGATTGATGAAATGTTTATAATAGACAAAGGCACTATCAAAGTCATTTTTGATATCATAAATTTCACTTAATTTTAAATAGATGGTCTTTAGTTCCAGGTTTTGAGCATTTCGCTTTGCGATAGATTTGGCTTGGTAGACCACCTCAAGTGCACTGTCATATTCCTCAATGTTATAGTAAGAAATACCCTGATTAAGCAGTATCTGACTTAATAGCTGAGTTTGCCCCAAATCACGTGCAATCTCTTCCAATGTAGCATAACTTTTGAGCGCTTCTCTGTCTTTTCCCTGATGGATTTGTGAAACAGCGATATTATTTAACGCACTCATTTTACATCTTTTGCCATTGTTGCCATCACCACAGAATTTCATGCTTTGTTGATAGTAGTACACTGCGCTATCATATACTTTAAGCCTCGCATTACAAATACCCAGGTTATTGTAAATCTTAGATAACTGATCATTATCAGGGCTAAAGTCCAGGCAGCTTTTAAGCTCTCTTTTCGCAATTTCATAATGTTCAAGTTTCATCTCTATCACAGCAAGGTTGATAGAGAAATTGAGGATTTCATCATGTCTGCCAAGTTCTTCAGCAACGCTCCTTGCTTTATTGAAATAAAGTATACTCTCTTCAAATTTTCCATAACCAAAATTGACTCCACCCAGCCTGTTATACAGACCTGGCAACAGTCGTTTATCATCCAGAGTAAGAGCAACTTCCAGGCTTTTCAACAAATAATCTTCGGCATTTAGGTAATCACCTGTGATTACGAGAAAATAATTTCCTTTTCGCATCAGATGTAAGGCTAAACCTTCCCGGTAATTTATCTGCTTACATAAATCAATGGCTCTGTCTAAATAAACCATCGACTCTCTATGATCCTTATTGACCATAAACTCATAGGTTCTGACAAGTGTGTCAATCTGATTTTTAAAGTTTAGGTGTTCTATACTGTTTTCAAAATTTCGAAAGGATTCCAGTTCCTGACCAACAGCTATGTAGGTGGATAAAGACAGACTACATATTAGCACTAGTAGCCTGATCTTAGTTGCAAGCCTGACCGAACAAAACACCTTTAACCTTTTCATTAAGTCAATGGTAATATATTCAGATCAACAATACAATTAGTAGGATACAAATCCTTATTTAAGGTGATTGCACCAATACTCTTTTTTAGGTATTGCTACTCAGTTCTCAATTGTTCCGTAGGATTTACAGTGACTACTTTCCATATTTTTACACCAATTGAAAGAGCAACAACTATTATCATAAATATGACCGGATAAATAGCATGCTGCCAGCTAATATCTATGTGGTATGCGAAAATAATGTCCAGTAAAAGACTGATGATGTAATTGCCTGAAAGTATAGCTACAAGCGCAGCAATCACAATGACATATCTGAATTCTTTCCACAATTGAAAAGCTATTGATAGCTCCGAACTGCCAAGTACCTTTCTGATGCCAAATTCCTTTTTACGCCTGATTGCAATCAATGAAACAAGGGAATAAAGACCCATTATTGATATTAGTACTGAAACAAAAGCGATGAATGCATTGATACTAATTGTGATTTTATTCGTCGTGCGTATCGGTTTTAAAACCTTTTCCTGCTGAAACCCTAAAAACAATTCGTCAGGGAACAATTGATACCAGGTTTTTTCCATCAGGATATTTAATTCCATATCCGATAATGTATTACTCCTGGCAACCAGATATTTGTGTTCATCTTTTGTTCCCAGAGTAATGACAAGTGGTTCCTTTTTATTATCCAAAATGATGCTACCCGTGTTAAAATCTTCAACGACTCCAATAACTTTCATTTGCCTGCCTGCAAAGCTCAACGTCTGATGTAGCAAATCTCGTCCGGCCTGCTTTTCAAAAAGCTGATTAACGAGTACTTCAGAATGAGTATCGGCGTTTGTTTTTGTAAACCAACTACCTTTCGCTAATGTTACACCCAGGTCTTGCAAATAACTCGGCCCAACATGCATTCTTTGAGGGTAAATATCTACTCCTTCAAATACCAGGGATTCATGTCTAATACCAAATCCTATCAACTGATGCGTTGAGCTGGTAAAAGCAATATCGGGATGTTTCTCCAGTTCATTGCTGAGTAAATCATACTGTTCACTTGTTGATAACGGTACATTTATAGTTGATTGAATAGCATATCCCCTATCCAACTCTTCCTGATAAATTGAATTTTCAATAAATATGAATAAACTAAAGAGATTGTATATGCACAAAGTCAACTGGACGGAGAGCAAAATTTTTGAGAGTACATTATTACCCGATAGGATAACCTTATTTCTGAAAATTGATAAACTGGAAAGTCCGGATAAATAGAACGCAGGATATGCACCTGACAGCAATGTTACCAGAATTAAGATCCCAAGTCCGAGCATCAGGAATGTTTTCCAGGGCACGTGCTGTAGTTCTATCACCTCAAATTCATATAATGCATTGTAAGAAGGAATCAAGGCCGATAGTACCATAAATGAAAGACAAAGGCCCGTGAAAATCAAGAGACCATTTTCCATCATGAATTGAAGGACTACCTGTTTCTTGGAACCTCCCAATACTTTTCTAAGCCCTATTTCCTTTAGTCTTCTACCCGCCACCGCGATGCTTGTGTTTACAAAATTGAAACAGGCCAATAATAAAATAGCGATTGCGGAACTAACAGTTCCTAAAACAGATGCCGGATGTAAGTGTCCGCGAAAGCTTCTTTGAAAGAGCTTGCTCTCTATTTTAGGCCACACTTTCAAGTTATCAAGTCGGTACTCATCGATATGCACTTCATCAAAAAATTCATCCTGATAGGTAAGCGATTCGTTTAGATCTGTGAGTGCTCTTTCAAGTTCAGTAGACTGCAATTGGATAAATGTCCCGCTGATTCTGTGGCTCCATTGATTGCTGTCGAACCCGGTAAGTTCTTTATAGTTATCAAATGGCAGGAGTATTGAAAACTGAAAACTGAGGTTCTGTGGTAGCTTTTCCAGGACATCAGCGACGAGAAAAGTCTGATACTTTCCATCATTTCCCATGATCCTCACGGTCTCTCCTGTAGTAGTAGTTTCACCGAATAGCCTGATGGATGTTTGTTCCGTAAGAATTACCTCATTCTTTTTGAATGAGATCGGATCACCATTTTGGTTTTTAAACTGTAATAGCCCCGGAAGATCCTGATCGGCAAATGCAACCTTTTCCCGAAATAACCTTTGGTTTCCATCGGTTACGTTTTTTATCTGAAACATTTGAAAATCAACTTTCGCCGATTCGTATCCTTTGTCTGAAAGGTAGCGAGCCAAGGAAATAGGAGAAGAACCTACGGAACTATTGCCTACTCTAAGGCCATTAATCTTGTAAACAGTATCAGCATTTTTAAAGTAGTCATTAAATGAGTAGTTGAAATAAAAGTTGAAATAGCCCACCACACATATGGCGACAGCCACTGAAATTCCAAGGATGTTTACCAGCAGAAAAAAAGTGTTTTTACGGAGGCTTCTAAAAGATGTTAAAAAATAATTCTTCAGCATGTCGTTTCGAGTTTTTTCTCAAAACTGCCATTTTAAACGAATACAAGCGTCTATTTAGCGCAAAACGGACTTCTTTTAGCTGCTAATCTGCTTTTTATATTGGGTCGGTGTAATTCCTTCTGACTTCTTGAATATCAGATTAAATGAAGATTTTGAATTAAAGCCAGAATCCATTGCAATTCCGAGAATAGTTAAATGGTCATTATTGGGGTTGGCTAATTTTTCTTTGAATTCTTTCAACCGAAACTGATTGACGTAATCATAAAAATTGATTCCGATCCTGTTATTGAGTACTTCTGACAGTGAGTGTCTGGAAACATTCACAGCGGTGGCTAATTGATCGGCATTTAGTTTCGGATTGAGAAATAACTTTTCTTCTTGCATAACTTCTTCCAATGTGTTGATCAAATCGTTGGTCTGCTGCTTTGTTAAACTGGAATTGGAATACCTGGGGGATTCTTCTTTTTCTGCCTTTTGGATATGCTGAATATTAATGCTTCCATGTCGTACACCGAAATATCCAATGACAAATATGTTTACAGCTACTACGACTGAAATGATCTTGAAGCATGTTTCATAATCTATGTAGTCAAAATCAGCTACCCAAACGATGATAAATGAAAACCAAAACCCGACAAACTCAAGGATGAGCCAATGCCTTAACCAAGTGAATGTAATCTTTTCAGTGTATGAAAATGATTGTTTGATGCTCGACTTATGTCTGATTAACAGGTAAATACTCCAATTGATATAGGCGGCACAGGAAAAGGCCATCAGCAAAGAATAGTATCCTACTATCATTGGATTGCCACCTCTAAAAAAAATGATAGAATTGCTGATCAGAACTTCGACTGATTGGTCAAAGAATAAGTAATAGTAAACCGCAATTAGCATGAGCAGATAAGGTATAAAATGTATACCGTAATCAAACCATTTCAGCTTTTTAGAGGAGACCAGTTCCCGTATATACAAGAATAGAATAGGAGCGCTCACATAGGGAAGTAATGCTCCCGGAACCAGAACAGCAACTGGCGTACTTCCTACCCCAACCAGAATATTGAAATAGAAATAAACCAGATGGAGTGCATTTACCAATAACCAACTTAACAATATGAAATCATATCTTTCCCTCTTTCTTTTGGTCACCAACAGAAGTCCCAAAAAAACAGCAACACCGATTCCTATGAAAAATACAGCTTCCATTAACAGTAAAATAGATAATTATCTGAAAAGTACAGAAATAGACATCACATTTTTTAATTCCTCCTATTAGAAAAACCTTTTAAAACCATCTGTCAAAAAAATATTCTGACAGAAGCTAAGTTTTACTATTTTTCAAGAAATCTTACCTACAGTAATTCTATGAAATACAGAGAGTCTATTTTAACAGTTTTGTGGCTATTGTTTATTGTGACTGGCTTGCAGGCGCAGATGAAAAAGCCATTGGATCATGATGCTTATAAAGAGTGGCGTAGAACCAGCTTGCAAAGGATCAGCAATGATGGAAATTGGATCAGCTACACACTGAAATCCAATGCAGAAGCCAATGATATCCTGGAACTAAGTACATTTGATGGCAACCAGATTTTAAGCTATGAAAGAGCAACTGACGGCAAGTTTAGCAATGATTCCAAATACTTCTTTTACACCATCAAGCCTGATCTCGATGAGGTAAAGACCATGAGGAGAAACAAGGTTAAAAAAGATGATTTACCAATGGATACTTTGGTGATTCATAACCTTGCAGAGAACACTACCAGAAAGATCGCCAGATTAAAATCCTATAAAATCCCTTTGAAATGGGACGGTTGGTTTGCCTACCTGGCCAAAGAAGAACCTGATTCTGTTAAAGGAAAAGATGACCTCCACCTGAATATTGAGCATTTCAACGGTGGGAAAAACTATACATTCCCTGCTGTCTCTGATTATCTGTTATCTGAAAAAGGAGGTAAAATAGCATTTGTCTCAGATGGTAACGATTCTACTTTTCTGCCTGGTGTTTATGTGTTTGATTACCAAACTGAAGAAACTAAACCGATATTTAGATCAAAAGGTAAATATCAGTCGCTTACATGGAGCGAGCAGGGAAACAGATTAGCTTTTGTCAGTGACCTGGATACAACGAAAGTATTGATTAGACCTAATAATCTTCACCTGTGGAAATCCGGCACCGACTCTGCAATGACCATTGCAAATGCCAATAGTGAAGAGCTGATTGGTGAGTGGTTGATCAGCGAGCACTACAGAAACAGTTTTTCCAAGGATGAGAGTAAATTGTTTTTCGGGATAAAACCCTATCCGGTTTTACAAGATACAGCCCTACTGGAAGAAGAAATTGTAAAAGTTGAGGTCTGGAGCTATGAAGATACCAGACTACACCCGCAACAGAAGGTAAATAAAAGCAATGATCTAAAGCAGGCATATACCAGCATTTATCATATCGGAGATCAAAAAATTGTAAAGCTGGCCAGCAAAACAATTCCTGATCTAGGTGTTGGTAATGAAGGAAACAGCAAATTCCATTTAGGGATGAGTAACCTCCCCTACCTCACAACTATATCCTGGGAAGGCTTTCCTGTCAATCACGATGTTTATCTGATGAATGACGAAACCGGAAGCAGTGAGTTGGTTGCCAAGAAGATCAATGCAACACCAAGAATTTCTCCTGGCGCACGATATTTCTATTGGTATGATCAGAAAGATTCTGCCTGGTTTACTTTTAATATCGCTACCAAAAAAACAACTCAGATTACAGACAACAAGATAGTACCGTATTACTATGAGTTACACGACACTCCCAGCAATCCATCTCCCTACGGAATTGCCAGCTGGACTGAAGACGATGAAAAGATACTCATCTACGATCGGTACGACATCTGGGAAACAGACCCTGATGGCCTTCAGAAGCCGAAGAGAATTACCCCAGTTGGCAGAAATAATAAAACTACCTACAGATATAGAAGACTTGATAAAGAAGAGCGATATATAACGGCAGGACAGAAATTGCTATTAACAAGCTTTAATGAAGTGGATAAATCAGCTGCAATTCACAGGTTTATTTATAACAAAAAAGCCAAAAAAGTAAGTCAGCTATTTAGTGGTAACTACCGCTACGATTTGCTGGTTAAGTCTCAGAAGTCTGATAAGGTGATATTCACAAAAGAAAGCTTCAGAGAATTCCCTGATATCCTATCTACGGATATGACTTTTAAGAATACAACCCGAATCAGCAATGCCAATCCGCAACAGGATGATTACCGTTGGGGAGATATAGAATTATATAAATGGACTGCCTTTGATGGAACGGAGCTGGAAGGATTACTGGTAAAACCCGACGACTTTGATCCGAATAAAAAGTATCCTTTACTTGTAAACTTCTATGAACGCAGTTCAGACAGGTTATACAGTCACCTTGATCCATACCCACACAGGTCTACTATTAATTATAGTTTTTATACTTCCAGAGGCTATGTGATATTCAATCCCGATGTAGTTTATAAAACCGGTTATCCTGGCGAAAGTGCTTTCAACTGTGTGATGTCCGGAGTAGAGGCTTTGCTTAAAGAAGGTTTTATCGACAAAGATAGAATTGGTGCCCAGGGACATAGCTGGGGTGGCTATCAGGTGGCCTATCTTGCGACAAAGACAGATAAATTTAGATGTATCGAATCAGGTGCTCCCGTCCCAAATATGACCAGTGCCTATGGTGGAATAAGATGGGGATCGGGATTGAGCAGAATGTTTCAGTATGAACATACGCAAAGTAGAATCGGAGGTACACTTTGGGAATATAGAGACAGATATATTGAGAACTCCCCTATTTTCTTCCTCGATAAAATCACAACGCCTATTTTAATTATGCATAATGATGAAGATGGTGCTGTTCCGTGGTATCAGGGGATTGAATTTTTTGTTGGTCTGAGAAGGTTAGGAAAACCTAGCTGGATGCTTAATTACCAGGGAGAACCGCATTGGCCTTTGAAATTACAGAACAGGATAGATTTTAACATTCGAATGCAGCAATTTTTTGATCACTACCTGATGGATGCCAAGAAGCCAAGATGGATGAAAGAAGGAGTTCCTGCCACGAAAATGGGAATTGATCAGGCGCTCGATCTTGAGAAGTAACATCAAGCGGGTTTTGCCTTTGGCAAAACCCGCTTGATACTCATTTGATGAGTTATTTATTAAAGTAAATATTAAACCCAGCCCCAACATTTATAGAACTCAAGATGTTTCGTTCGTCCCCTACATCTGTATTGGGATCAGAGACAGACCTGTTATATGAGATTAAAGGCTCTATCGCGATACTCTCATTTAAAAATATAGCATAGCCTACACCTATATTCCAGCTAAAAGTACTTGAGGTGAAGTCGGCATCACCAAAGTCACTTTCCTGTTCAAAGTTGGATGATCCAAAGCCAAAACCTACCGTCCCAAACAACCCTGAATCAGTATAATATCTTGCAAATGGACCAAATGTGACACCATTGCTACTGGTGGTAAGATTTCCACTATCCGATTCGGAGGAGAAAAAAGACAAACCGATGTTGGCACCTACCACGAAATTGTCTGCGATGAAATAACCGAAACTGGGATTGATATTTAAACTGGTATTGGTACTAATATCATTTGTAGATGATCCGGTATCAAAATCATTGTCAGTGTAACTAAAATTTACACTGCCACCGAGAAGCATATTGCCTTTTTCGGTCTGTGCAGACAATTGGGATGAAAGCATAATACTTCCAAAAAGTAAAATAGTGATTAGTAAGTGTTTTTTCATTTTGAAATTGATTTTATAAACATTTATTTTGAGTCATCAATCATAAAACCAACTTCAAGGTACATGATTGATACAATTACAGACGTTAAACAAGTAATGTCAGTTGGAATTCATACTGACCGCTTATCAAAATTTCGTATCCAAACGGACACCATTGATTGAATGTGATACGTTTTCGTACACCCTGAGACCTGCGGAAACCAAAAGAGCCCCTTGTAAGGAGCCCTTGGATAATAAGTAGATATCCCTACAAAATTCTTATAAGTTACAAAACCATGCAACATTCGTTACACATGCCGGGTTGCAAATACTTTGGTCCGGATATACTGTATTTACGCACAAAGCAGGTTGGTTGTTAAAACCATCAACTGTATCACAACCCTCTTCAAATGACTGGCCAAAGGAGCCCCCCTCTCTTCCCTTTACTGTGTTAGCTGTTTCATTATCCATTGAGGTTACAAAACTTTGTACCTTTAAATCCGCAATAGTTAAATCTTTCTTTTTCATTCTTATTGTTAATTTTAGTTATAATTACCTAAAGATAGTGAAGTATAACTAGCTCTTCCAACCGTAAATCCTTCTATTAAAATTAAATTATCCAAGGTGCAGACTTCTTCAATATGATATTGTCAATAAAAAAGCTGTCCACCTGATGATGAACAGCTCTTATCAATCTTTTGATCGTGAATCTTACAGATTACAAATAATCACAAATTTCAACGATATTGGTGATGCATGCGGGGTTACATAGACTTTGATCTGGGTAAATGGTGTTCTGACAAATAACAGGCTGTCTGTTGAAGCCATTCACGGTATCACATCCACCAAATACAGAGTCTCCTCCTTTAACAGTATCGGCAGTTTCATCTTTCATTGAGGTTACAAAACTTTTAATCTCAAGGTCAGCAATTTTTAAATGTTTCTTTTTCATCTTTCAATCGTTTATTAGTTTTTCATAAATTTAAAATTCATTGACATAGCACGCAACGTTTTGAAACAAGAAATTGACCTAAAAACGACAAATCAGTTAATTTTATGATGATCGGAAAGTGTTTGTTTTCATATGATAAAGTATTCAAAATCAAATGTATGGGTAAGCTAAAATGAAACATGAAGGTCAGAGCGATTTTGGATAGAAAAGAATTTCACTTCGATATGAATTCTGTAAATTTAAACCTTTAGGAAACGGCCAGCATTGTACTTACCGGTTGATCAAAACACGAGAATTAAAATAAAAATATGCGTCTGAATTACTACTTCGTAATAATCGTAGCAGCCAGTCTGCTAGTATCCTGCGGTGAAATAAGCGAACGGTTTACCCTGATTATGAGGATGAATCAGGAATTACAGGAAAATTTCAACCATCAGCCAATAAGCATTTCGTTCGGTATGGGTACCGAAAAAGCAGATAATTTTTTAAGGGTAACTTTTGCAAATTTTGCTGTTGATACCGTGCGGGAAGAATCGTTCGAAAAGATGTCCGCTATGGTCAGCGAATTCATTTACGAACGCTATCCTGAGGTACATGAAATGGCCTATATAGAAGTTGTTTTTAGTAGCGGTCTGGGAACCGAAGATGGAGAGAATTACTACAGTTATAAAATAGAAAATGGCATAATACCAGCAGAAGAAACGTTTGAAGAAATCTGACAAAATTATTACATGCCCAATCTGTCAAGATCACGAAACTATATGCTAAGGTAGTAAGAAACCCTTCATCAATTCATGAAATCCCTTATGTAACCGATGGCCTCTTCTTTGGTTCTAAACACCTTCGTTGGAACCTGTGGTTTGTTCACCATTAAGTAAAAGTTGGTCATTAACTTAAGTGCTGGCGAGTCTACTAATAATCCTACACATTCAGTAAGTGCTGAACCTTCTCTAGCCAGGTAATCTCTGGCGGTTTTATCAGCTCCTTTCAAGCCTCTTATGTCGCAAAGAACAGGAAAAGAAACACTATCCTGAAGTGCGAGTCTATCAGCTACGATCTTCTTAGCAGCGTCCAGGTCAAGATTATCGATTTCCTTATAAACAAAAAAGAGAATTCCATCTTTGATGTAAAATCTGGCATAATCGTTCTCTATTTCATTTTCCTTCATCTAGTTATTTTAATATTTAATCAAGCGGAAGAGTAGATTCATCTAAAACTTGATCATTACATATTTTAACTATGTATTTTACAAATATAACAATGATTTTCTTTTATCATAAAATAACACCAAAACGCCTGGTAGGAAGATCGTAGCTGATAGACTCGCACTTCAGGATA
>JBCBHL010000249.1:0-11013 GCA_038525605.1 Bacteroidota bacterium | reverse complement strand
CTTAACGAATACCAGGGCAGTGTTTTCAACCTGGACGTCAGCAATTTCAGTACCGACGATTTTACGCTTACTTCATTCACCGGACTGCCACACGAACGGACTTTTGAGGCTCAATATGTTCAGCTAATCGGAAATACAAGAGTTACCTATGTCATTGAGGACAATATATTGACCATTACAAATGAGGCTCTTGGACGAAAGCTTACCTTTGTAAAACTCTAAACGGCAGCAAATTTTCTAAAATAACAACATTTAAGTTTCCCTGATACACACATCTTTTAAGGGATAATTTGTCAATGAATTTTGATCGATTAAGTGAATTCTGCATTTCGCTGATCAATTGATTTTATACATTTATCCTAAAAAATTAGGAGTTATCAGAAATTTTTAGGATTATTACTGAAATAATTGAAAAATGATGGAATTAACAAAAGCAGAAGAACAGATCATGCGGGTCATCTGGAAGAAGGAAAAGGCCTTTATTAAGGACATAATAGAAGGCTTACCGGAACCAAAGCCAGCTTACAACACGGTAGGCACCTTTCTAAAGATTCTTGAAAAAAAGGGTTTTGTTACCAGAAAGAAATACGGTAATACTTATGAATATGAAGCAGCAGTTGCTAAAAGTAAGTATACAGGCCACATTATGAAAAGCTTTGTCTCCAAATACTTTGAAGGATCAGTGGAGCATATGCTCTCTTACTTTGTGAAAAACAAAGACCTTGATCTGGAGACATTTGAGGAATTTACCAGAAAACTTAAAGAGGACGAATCATGATTAGTTATCTCATACAAGTAACGGTTTGCCTTGGGCTGTTCTACAGCGTCTATTATTTTCTGCTAAGAGGCGATAAATTTTTCAACCTGCAAAGAACTTATTTACTGGGGACATTATTCTTGTCAATTGTTATCCCTTTGATTGATTTAAGCAGTTTTCGACCGGAAGTTGTCAATCAATTGCCTGTAGTTGCCAATGCATTGTCATTTATGCAGGTACCTGCCACGCAGGCAGTTCCGGATCAGAGTCTAACCCTTACCGAGATTTTCTTCATTGCTTATGGCGTGATTGCCCTAATGCTTTCCTTCAAATTTATAATGACCATCAGATCATTGATCAACCTTGTCAAAAAAGGTGAAAGAGAATCTTACGGTAAATACACCATGATTTACACGGATAAGCAAATTTTGATTGCTTCATTTTTCAAATACATCTTCATAGAAAAATCAATGAAGTTTGAAAAAGAATCGCTCGATTATATGCTCATCCATGAGAAAAAGCACATTCGGGATTTGCACTTCATAGATTTAATCATTGTGGAGGTGATCAAGATTGTGTTTTGGATTAACCCATTTGTTTACCTGCACAGCTTCTCCATCAAGTCGGTGCATGAATATATATGCGATCAGGAAGTAGTTCGCTACACAACTCCCGAAAGCTATGAGAAATTACTCATTAAGTCTTTTTTCAATCAGGTTGGTATGCCTCTTTTAAGCCAGTTCAGTGAAACCTCCATCAAAAGCAGATTAAATATGATTAAAAAACAAAATACCGTATGGTTTAAGAAATTGAAGTTTCTGGCCATCATTCCAGTTGCCTTTTTACTGGTTTACGCTTGTAATCAGGAAGATTTTGAAGATTTGTCAGTCGTTAGTCAGGAATTCTCCGGACGGGTAACGGATACTGATGGTAATCCCCTTCCCGGAGTGAACATTATACTGGAAGGCACGAAAACCGGTGCGATTAGCGACATCAATGGAAACTATAAAATCGACAATAGCAATGCTGATGCTCAGCAGGTAACCTTTTCGTTTATTGGTTTGGAATCCGTAACGATTGATATAGGTTCAAAAAGTATTATCGACGTGGCAATGGGAGAAAGTGCAGATATGATCGAGTCAGAAATCGGCTCGCCTACTACAGACCTTACGTTTGATGAGGGGCTTAGCGTATCCGGGAGAATTTTGGATGAGAATGGTGAACCAATGCCGGGCGTATTTGTGATCATCGTAGGTGGCAATGCAGGTGGAATCACCGATTTCGACGGAAAATACAAATTATCAACCCCAGACCAGGGAGGTCTGCTATTATTCTCTTTCGAAGGCTATGAATCTCAGTTAATTGACATAAAAGAGAAGTCAGTCATCGACGTGGTGATGGCTGAAAAAGAAATTGAAATATCCTCTAACAATTAAATTATAAAGAAATGAACAGGAAACTAAGAATACTGGCAGTTGTCTGCCTCAGCATCTTTATTGCTTCATGTAACCAGGAATCTTTTGATTCTGCCATTCAATCAACTACTGAAGTGGAAGGTTTGATCAAAAATGCCAGTGGTGAGCCTATGCCAGGTGTCAATATCATTGTGAATGGTACCAAAACAGGGTCTGTATCCAATTTGGAAGGCTATTACAAAATTAGTCTCCCTGAAGGTGCTACAACTCTGGATTTCTCCTTCATCGGATTTGAAAGTCAGAATATTACTATCAATAATAAGAGTGTCATAGATGTGGTGCTGCAGGAAGGTGGTGAAATCGAAGATATTCCGGAAGGTTCTTATTTTAAAGTCACTAAGGCAATCGTCACAAAAGAAGGAAAAAGATTCTTCAGCGGAAGAGTATTTACCAAGCAGGGAGAAACGCTAAGCGGAGTGAAAGTTCGTATCATGTATGCCAAAAGCGCTCAGGAAGCTATTACCGATGCTAACGGCCAGTTTAATGCGGAACTAAAGGATGGCGCAATGATCGCATACTTTGAAAAAGACGGTTACGAGCCAAACATTGTCAGTATCAAAGCGCTGATGGACGACAAATAAATCGTTTTGCGCCAAGCGCGACATGCGATAACTTATCAATAATTACGCCTGATAATCAGTAACTTAATAGTAGAAAGCCATCCCGGCAGTTTGTCGGGATGACTTTTTTGTTTGAGGAAATATTAAATCTTTCGGAAGAGAATACTTATTATCGTATATGCGATTGATACAGATTCCCAAACCTGCTTACTTTAATTTTTCCGAATGTCTGTGGTTTCTCGACAGAGGTTATGACGATTGCATGCATCAGGTTTTACCGGATAGTGTCAGAAAAATCATTCCGACTGCTGACGGCAAACACCTGATAGAAGTAGCTGATAATGACAATCATCTCGATGTAGCGATTCTTAGCGGGCAAGCCACACCAGGAAGTGAAAAGAAGATCAAAGAGTTTATCACCCAATGGTTTGACGTGGATCGGGACCTAAGCGGATTTTATACTTTAAATGCTCATCAGAATACCCGTTGGCTTACCGATCCTTACGAAGGATTAAGACTTGTCATGATCCCTGATTTTTTTGAAGCCATTTGCTGGTCAGTAATCGGTCAGCAGATCAATCTGACTTTCGCTTTTTCGCTCAAACGCAAGCTTGTCGAGCTATGTGAATCCCCATTCGAGTACGATGGATATGCTCACTATAGTTTTCCTTCAGCAGAGAAAGTTGCTAATCTCGATATACAGGATTTGAAAAGTATTCAGTTTTCGCAGCGTAAGGCCGAATACCTGATCGGAATTGCCAGATTGTTCGTTTCGGGAGCCATTTCTTATGAGCAAGTAGCCAGTTTGGGCGATACTGAATCGATGGTTGCAGAATTGTGTCAAATAAGGGGCATTGGTCAGTGGAGTGCCAACTATGTACTGATGAAAACCTTCAACAGAATGGATTGCATCACACATGGCGATACTGGCCTGCAGGCAGCGGTTAGAAAAAAGATGGCATTGGACCGTAAACCAACAAGGGAAGAAGTTATAGCATTTTTGCAGCCGTTCAAAGGCTGGGAATCGTATGTGGTGTTTTACTTGTGGCGGTCTTTGTCTTTTTAGATAATCTGTAAGATAATGATCAGCATCAGAATAACGAGGGCTACTGTTTGTCATAGCCCTCAGATGCATTGGTGATTGGTGGCTATAATTTTTGAAGGAAGATTGGATCAGGAACATCTTCTTTGGCCTTGCAAACCTGATTAATGGTACAGAATCTTCCAATACTGGTAAATCCGCCAACTACGTTGTTTGCTTCCTCATTGCTAAATTCAGTTACAAAACTTTCTACCTTCAGAGAGTTCAGTTTTAATTTATTTTTTGTCATTTTAATGAAGTTTTATGATTAATGAGGGCTACCGGTTAAATAGCCCTCCTAATTATTTAAAAATTTGCAGTTAGATTCTTGTTGTACAGAAAGCTCCTTTTGTAACGATTAGATGTATTTGACATACCTGGTTTTCTGTGCAGTGACGTCCAATACTTGCCAATCCTCCAACTACCGTGTTCTCTTCTTCTTTTTTGAATTCGGTCACAAAACTTTCTACTTTCAGCGAATCAAGGTTTAATTTTTTCTTTTTCATTTTAATCTTATTTAATGTTTAATCTTACTCTTTTATCCCGTGCCAGGGAAAGGCTTTTCGGAATGCGCCTGGATAGCTATTTCACTTTGAGTGGAAAAAATGCGAAATAGGTAATCAACTTTTTTTGATTTTTTATGATTTGATGAAAATGACCAGTTGTTTTTAAGACGACATAAGCCTCATATTTTAGAAGCGATTAGTCGCTGGAAGCTTAAAGACCAGATCTGATTGACTAGATTTAAATTACCAAACCAAACCTTCACTAAACATTAAAATCTGAAAAATTGAAAGATCAGGAACTTTTGTTACTGTTGAAATCAGGAGTTGGTAAGAAAAGGAATAAAGCACTTGAACTAATTTACGACAGGGTGTTCCCTCTATTTTCTAATTACGTGATTAAAAACAATGGATCGAATGAAATCGCAATGGATCTTTTTCAGGATGGCGTTGTGATCTTTTTTGAAAAAGTAAAGTCCGATAGGTTTGAAGGAAACTCAACCATTAGCACTTACTTGTTTGGAATTTGCAAAAATTTATGGTTTCAATATCTTAAATCTCAGATGAGGCTTTCCAAAATCTCCCCAATGTATGATGAAATTATTGAGGATTTGTCCGAAGAGGACAAGGAAAATGCCTTTTTTGGAAGAGTGCTGGAACAATTGATGGAAAAACTGGATGCGAATTGCCGACAGATTATTCGGCTATATTATTTTGAAGAGAAAAGTATCAGGGAAATCAAAAAAATCTATAAACTTGGTAGTGATCAGGCTGCAAAGACAAAAAAGTACAGATGCATGCTAAAACTAATTAGTCTCTTTAAAAAGTACGATGTTACTAAAGAAAAACTATTGAACAACTGAGAGATGGAGGCAGAACATTCACGTTTAGAGAAAATTGAAAGGTTTTTAAGGGGTGAGCTAAACACTGAGGAGAAGGAAGCTTTTGAAAAAGAAATTGCGTCTGACGAAACATTAAAGGAAGAAATAGCAAACTTTTCAAGAATCCTCAAAGGAATGGAGGCTTCATCGATCCGTGAAGAGATTAGATCAATCCACGAACGAAAATCTACAAATACCAATTCGAATTCTGGCAGGGTTGGACTTAACTGGTTCTACAGAATTGCGGCTGCTTTTTTAGTGATTTTTTCTATTTGGTACCTGGCCTCCCAGAACGAAAGTAACGAGAAGCTATTTTCAACTTACTTTTCACCATACCCTGATGCTGTTAGTGTGAGAGGTGGAGATAATCAAAAAGTCAGTGAAGCAATGCGTATGTATAGCAGTGGTATGTATCGCGAGGCAATTACATCATTATCACAAGTTCCGGAGGAGGCAAGACAATATGCTGACATCAGATTTTACCTGGCTCTTTCTTTGTTAGCTACGGATCAAACGAAACAAGCCATTGAATTGCTCGAGCAATTGTATCAGATTAACAATAATCGCTTCCTGCCGCAAATCAGGTGGTATCTGGCATTGGCTTATCTAAAGAGTGACCAACCGCAGGTTTGCGCTGAATACCTGGCAACAATTCAACCCGATGAATTCAAGTATCAGGAAGCGCGGCAACTAATCAAAATCCTTAAAGGATAATTTAGCTTCAAAAACCATGGTTTAAATTCAGAATTAGATTATTTGAGGCTAATTTGATCCTAATTACGAACATTGTCGTAATAAGTCTTTGATATTACGACATGTGTCGTTATATTGCCTTCAACTTCAATAAACAGGTTGTTAATATGGATAAAGTCAGACCTTCCGAAGCGGAATTGGAAATCTTGCAGGTATTGTGGGAATATCAGCCTTGCTCGGTTAAGCTGGTGCATGAAAAAATCAGTGCTGCAAGAAATGTAGGCTATACCACCACGCTGAAACAAATGCAAAGAATGCTGGATAAGTCTTTCGTATTGCGGGAGGATGGTGAAGGTAAATCCCATGTATACCGCGCGGCGATTTCAGCAGAGACAATCAAAGGAAATATGTTCGATGGCCTATTGAACAAGGTATTTGGTAACTCTGTAAGTGATTTGGTGATGCATGCATTAGGCAGCGGAAAAACCAGTGAAGCAGAGCTTGAGAAGATCAGGCAATTTTTAGGGGAAATTGATCAAAAAAATGATTAATGCTATGAAGTACCTACTTGCTCAAAACGGAGAATTTCTCTCAGGACTCGGTCATACAATCTTACACAGCCTTTGGTTGGTGACCATTATTGCGGCAGTTGCATTTACATTGTTGAAATCCTTTAAATTAACTGCAAAAGAAAAATATGATGTGGTTTTTGCTGCTCAGCTGTTGTCATTTGCCTCTGTGATATTGCTCTTTTTCTGGTCTCAAAATACCGTTACTAGCTCGGTAGTATTGATGGCTGATCACGCACCTGTCAACCAGGTAATTGAACCGATTGCGGATGAATCAGAAATGGTACAACCATCCAATGCTTTTTTATGGAACGGATTTGCTTATTCGCGATACTTGGGGTGTTTTTGGCTGGCAGGGCTTCTGCTGCTTAGCGTCTGGAGGTTTATGAGTTGGCGGTTTACCATGCGTCTCAGAAATACCGGATTGTTGGCAATTCCCGAAAATTGGCAGGAGCGATTTAATCAGATGGTTGAGAGAATGAACTTCAGCAGGAAGGTTGCCATACATACTTCCACTAAAGTGGTCAGCCCGATTATGATTGGCTATTTGAAGCCTCTGATTTTGGTGCCAATGGGATTTTTCTCCGATTTAGCTCCGGCAGAGATAGAAGCTGTTATTCTGCATGAGCTGGCTCATATCAAAAGAAAAGATTACCTGCACTTGTTTATACAGCAAATTATCAACCTGATCATGTTTTACCATCCGGCTATCTGGCTGTTGGATAAAATGGCCAAGCAGGAAAGAGAAAATGCCTGTGATGATTACGTGGTAGATACAACCGGAGACCCAAAAACCTATGTGAAAGCTTTGGGCACCCTGCAACTGAATTTTTCAAAAACTCAAAATAAAATGGCAATGAATTTATTAAATGATAAAAATGATGTGTTGAACAGACTCAAACGTCTTCTGGGTGAAGAACCCCGACAAAAAGTAGGCGGAAAGTTTTTTGTACTGCCTGTTATCCTGTTAATCTCGTTGGTGCTGCTTTCTTTTTCTTCGGAAAAAGCGACGGGTTCTGATAATTCTGCTGATCAGTTAGTGACAGATTATTTGATTCCTGACCACAGTGCTGTGGCAGACACATCAATAATTGTAGAAAAGCCGGTCAAGATTAAAGAGAAAAGGCAAAAAGAAAAAAATAAGACCAAAGTTGTTGAGGTTAAGAAACCTAAAAAATCTGTAAGTGAGCTCATTGTGGTAGAAGAACTACCAGCAGAGTTAGTAGAGGTGATTGTAGAACAACCGGAACAAATTACGGAAATTTTAGCCGATGAAGAGGTGTCTGAAATAGCAATAGTCGAAGAAGTTCCTGAATTGTTTGAAGTAATCGTAGAGGAGCCACCGGTAATACCCGATACAGTACCAGGATCTGAAAGAGAGGAACTGTTGATCGTACAATTAAAGGAGCTGAGAGAAAGGTTTGAACGGTTACAGTTGGAGAAGAGGGCAGAGGTCAATGAGAAAGAACGGGAAAAGTTGGAGAAGGCACGCATTGAATTAGCAAAGGCACAATACGTAGCTCTAGAGCAACGTGCTAAAGCTGAAAGCGAAAAGCATGAGGCTTTAAAAGCCCAGCAAACTGCTGAACTAGCAAAGTTACGTGCGGAAACAATGCAGAAGATGGCCATGCTCGAAAAAGAAAAAGCCCTTAATATTAAAGCAAAAATCAGCCGTCAGATAAGCTATGAAGAACTGATCACAAAAATGAATGAAGACGGTTTGAAGGTCAAGCAAGGAGAAAAGATTAAACTCAAAGTGCAAGAGCAAAGTGTCTATTTCGATGGGAAAAAGCTTTCCGATAAATTATCATCCCGCTACCGGGAATTGCTATGGGGTTACATAAGAGCTGGAATCAAGACCGGATCCGCTACTATCATCATGACACCAAATCAAACAGATATTACTTTTAAGAAGAATTAAAGTGGTAAAATAAAAAGGGTAGGGAAACCAAAGGAATTATTTTATATTGGCTGTAATTAAATATACTTGTCAATGAAAACTACCGCTTCCCTGCTCTTTTTATTAATTTTTATATCAACTGCCTGTGAACAGCAACAAACAGAACTTACCATTGTCGAAAAAGGTGTATCACTTCAGTTAGCCACTGAAAGAAAACAGAAAATTTCAGACGTAGTTTACAAACTATTCTTCGAAATCCCTGAAGATAAGGCTGAGCCGATTCCGGCGACATTGTCTCTTTCGTTCAAGCTTTCTGATAGCAGCCAGCCGCTGGTATTGGATTTTAAAGAGAAAAAAGAAAACCTGAATAGCATTTCTATCGGAGAAACCTCCGTACCGTACGACTTTACGAATGAGCACGTTATTATCAATCCCGAAAATCTAAAAGCGGGAGTAAATCAGCTTGATTTTTCCTTTACAGCTGGAGATTTGTCGCTCAACAGGAATGATGATTTTTTATATACTCTGCTGGTACCAGACAGGGCAAGGACTTTGTTTCCGGTTTTTGATCAGCCAAACATCAAAGCAAAGTATGCATTAACACTTAGCATCCCACAAAATTGGGAAGCAGTCTCCAACGGCAAAGCGCTTGACGAAAGAAATTCCGGAAACAGAAAAACAGTCGTTTTTGAAGAAACGAAAGTTATCAGCTCATACCTTTTTGCTTTTGCCACAGGCAAATTTAGTAAGAGAACCGATGAAGGTTCAGGGATGACGATGTACTACAGAGAGCAGGATCAGGAAAAGGTAGACCGGAATGCACCGGAAATTTTTGCGATTCACAGCAAATCGCTGAAATGGCTGGAAGAATATACTGGTGTGCCATATCCTTACGTCAAATTTGACTTTGTTTTGATACCGCCATTCCAATATGGAGGAATGGAGCACCCGGGAAATGTCTTTTACCGCGAGTCTACGCTTATGCTAGATGAAGGTGCTTCGATCAATCAAAAGCTGCGAAGAGCCAGCCTAATAGCGCATGAAACAGCACATATGTGGTTTGGGAACCTGGTAACGATGGACTGGTTCAACGATGTGTGGTTAAAAGAAGTATTTGCCAATCAAATGGCATCAAAAATTATGAATCCGGAGTTTCCTGAAATCGATCACGAGCTTAATTTTCTGCTATCCTATTATCCCCGGGCTATGAAAGTAGACAGAACGGCGGGTTCACACCCGATACAGCAACCGTTGGGAAATTTACAAAATGCCGGAACGCTCTATGGCAACATCATTTACAACAAAGCGCCGATTATCATGCGCAATCTGGAAGATATTCTGGGTGAAGAAGCTTTTAAAGATGCTTTGACGGAATATCTGAAAACATATTACGAGAAAAATGCTACCTGGGACGACCTGATATCCATTATGAAAGGATATACCGAAAAAGACCTCAGTAAGTGGAGCAGTGACTGGGTGCAAGTCAAAGGCGCACCAGTATATGAATATCAGGTCGATGAACAAAAATCAGTGATATCCTTTACGCAAAAGCAAGATGTTGGTGATCAAATCTGGCCTCAAAAGATAGCTTATACTTCATCTAAAGATGTCGGTAAACAATATCAGGTATTTCTTGATCGCAAACAGGTAAATGCACCCTTTCAAATAGGGAACCAACCTTCGATGATCAATACAGACGGCAGAGGTTATGGATATTTCAGAGTCTCACAAACTGACTGGGAATCGCAGTATGAGACATATGGCAAGTCTGAAAAGGCAATAACAAGAGCAGCATTCTGGCTCAATAGCTGGGAGGGAGTGCTTCACAATGACTTGCAGCCTTTGCTGGTTTTTGAAAAACTGATGGAAGCGGTTAGTCAGGAGAAGAACCCTCTGGTGATTGCTGATAATCTCAATATCATGAGTACTATTTTTTGGCAATATTTAGATGAAGAGGAGAAAAGTAAAAAAGGCGAACAGGTTGAAAAACAGCTTTTAGAAAGAATTCTGGTAGAAGAGGACGCTTCCATCAAAAAAACACTCTACAGGAATCTGATCAGCCTTACGTATAGTAAATCCGGTGGTGAGCAGTTATATGAGATATGGAAAAGTAAAGGATCGATAATTGATTTGAACCTATCTGAAAGTGAATTGGTGACATTGGCCTACCACGTAAAACTGAGGCAGGTTGAAGGGGCAAATAATGTATTGAATGAACAGCTTTCCTTGTTGAAAAATGTCGATAGAGTTAAAAGAATGAAATTTATCATTCCAGCTTTATCAGCAAATGAGGCAGATAGGGATGCCTTCTTTGAGTCGTTGAAAATACCAGGAAACAGGGCGTCAGAGCCATGGGTAATTGAGGCCATTTCATTTTTACATCATCCATTGAGACAGAAAACATCAGCAAAATATGTGGAGGAATCACTGCAGATGATTAAAGAGATTCAGGAAACAGGTATTCCTGATGTTCTCGATACCATATCTGCGGCCTGCAATACTTTGTCTTTCAGCTTTGGCGACAAATCAGGGTTGTTTTGCAGAAAAGTATTCACCGTTTCGGCAACAACCACTGAGCGATAGGCGCCTAATGT
>JBCBHL010000248.1:0-11061 GCA_038525605.1 Bacteroidota bacterium | reverse complement strand
TAATCGGGGTTTTTATCTATCTTCTTAATACCATTATCCCCTCAAATACAGACACTTAAACTATTTCAGGAGTGCCCTAGTTGACTAAAATGTAAAGAGGCTGTGTTTACGGCCTCTTTTTTCTAATCTCCGCGACGCAATCTTTTCAAAGCAGCTTTCGCCTTTTTATTAGCATCGTCTTTACTCTTGCTCTTTTTAATAGCTTTTTTATAATAGGCTTTTGCCTTTTCATCATCACCCTGTGCTTCTGCAAGTATACCCATGTGAATTAGTGAAAAATGATAATACCCGCCTCTTGTAGCACCCAGGTATTCCGAAAACTCTACACATAGCTGGTAATATTTCAAAGCCTCTTCTATATTTCCCTGTCTGTCATTGATATGACCGAGGAAAAAACTCGCATATCGACCTGACTGACTTTCATAACCGACCTCTAAACTGTCAATTCTATCCAGGATTGATAGCGACTCTTCTTTAGCTCTTTGATATTTACTGGTGGAGTAAAGCATTCTTGCATAATATCTATGAAAATAGGCATTGCCTGGAAAAGTCTCGTGCAAATACTTCGAAATCTGTAAAGCACGTTGCACATCCTTCCGTTCGTTAGACAAAATTCGCATCAGGAAAAACTGAGCCTCTGTTCTGGTATAAAATGCATTGGTGGAAACAGTCTTCAGTTGTTCAATTCCAAGATCTTTGTCTCCTTTCGGAAAAAATGCCATGATCGGCTTTAATATGGGATAGTTCTCGCCCACCCATACCGAATAGTAGTTAAATAAGGCATCACCAAACAGTAACTCCGGGCTGTAATCCTCGTGCCCACGGCTTTTTTCGAGATATTTCAAAGCATTCTTTCCCGCTGATGCAGCCTTTCTCCATTGCTTCCGGTCTGAATATAGCCTACCCTTGAAAGCATAGGTAGCCGCCAGAAAAAAGGCTCCTTCAATCTCATTTACTCCTTTGTAAAGTCTTTTTGAAAGATAAAGGGAAGTATCCATGTAGGCAGTGAATTCCTTGTCATATTCGCCATTATCGTTATATGGAATCATTCGCCAGTAATAGTTCAATCCCAGCAAAAAGTAAGGAAGCGGATGCCAACCATATTTCTTCTTCATCAAACCGAAGTTTCGGGCCGATCTATCAAACTGAAAGTTGTACATCTCATTGATGGCATCAGTAGCATCTAACTGAACCTGAATATTAGACAGTAAATTATAGGTAGAGTCTGCCACCACGGGCACCTGCGAATAACTTTTGAACGACATCAAAACCGCCATGATGCCCACAATTACTACTGAATATTTCTTTTTCATCAAGGATAGTATTTGCAACTATTGTTCCAACTTCTTCTAAGATATTGGCTGACTCGTCAAAAGCCAAGATTTTCACGTTGAATTAACTTGTAAAACCTTTGTAAAGATATAATACTTTGAAATTGTATCTGAATCGTACAACTTAGTTATCTTTATTTTTAAGCTTCATGTAATAAAATATACTTCTGAACTGACTTATCCTAAAACTATTCAGTTGAGTAAAACAATATTGCTGTGACAAATAAAACGAATGAAATAGAAAGAAGATTCAGAGAAGAGTGGTTTCATTTTAATTCTATTGTATTTTTTCTTTTACTCTGTGTGATTTCTATTGGTTTACTGGTGATGAAAAAAACGTTTGTGATCGACGGGCTTGCAGCTTTTGAAATTCTCAACGATCGTGGAGAATCAGGAGTTATCAATCTGATTTTTGGATTACAGTATTTTTCAGTACCCATATTCTACCTATGGAAATTCAGCGTCACAACGGTGTTCATCTGGATCAGTAGTTTCTTTTTTGGTTACAGGTTGCTTTACAAGCAGATTTGGAAACTGGTGATGTTGATGGAACTGATCTTTATTTTCCCTGAGATCATCAAAATATTCTGGTTCATAGGTGATACCTCTAATGTTGATTACTGGGAA
This sequence comes from Bacteroidota bacterium, assembly GCA_038525605.1. GTDB lineage: Bacteria > Bacteroidota > Bacteroidia > Cytophagales > Cyclobacteriaceae > JANSWY01. The sequence goes on along the minus strand of JBCBHL010000248.1, from coordinate 9,103 downwards.
ATCAAGGCATTTTACCCCCTTTCTGTTCTCAGCTTTCTGGATTTCGAAACGATAGCTGAAAGATGGCACTACCCCCTGAAAGCCATCAATCTTTTCGAAATATTATACTGGTTTCTGCTATTGTTTGGCATTCACGCTTTAGCCAATAAGAAGATTAAAATTGCTCGCTGGATCGTAATTTTAGGGTACATTATTCCATTTTTCCTCTGGTTGATACTTTTCGCAATCATCTATAAGTAGAACAATTATCAAAATGAATATGAAAAATTTAGGTTGTTCAACAAACTCAGACAAAACATCAGATTTTCCTGGATTATTTCACTCGCAGGTCCTGTTTTAACTTGTCATAATCTTCCATGAGCTTGTCTAGCTTGGCATGCAATAGTTCATTTTCTTTGTGAACAAACTCTTTAATGTGTTCTTCCTCCTCCTGCAAATCCTTGTGATGCAGCTCATTCATCGTGTTGACTACTATCGCAATAAAAATATTGAGTGTTGTGTAAGTCGCAATCAAAATGAAAAGCACGAAATAAACTACCGCAAATGGGGCTCCTTCTAATATTGGTCTTGCAATGGCAGAAGACCAGCTTTCCAGCGTCATGATCTGGAATAATGTAAAAAATGACTTACCAAGTGATCCGAAGTATTCCGGATAGTCTGCTCCAAAAATATTAGTTCCGATCACTGCAAAAATGTAAAACACAATAATCAGCAACATGAATATCCACCCAATGCTGGGAACTGCATGAAGTAAAGATTCGATTATCAACTTTAACTTAGGAATATTCTTTAAGAGCCTCAATGTCCTGATGATTCTCAATGCTCTGAAGACTGAGAATGATCCGGCCGCAGGTAAAATAGATACTAAGACAATAGAAGAATCGAACAAATTCCATGCGCTTTTAAAGAAATCTAAGCGGTAAGCATAAATCTTAAAGATAATCTCCAGGACAAATACTACCAGAATCACCAAATCTACCTGATCAATGATGTAGCCTACATTATTCATCCATACGGGAGAAGTTTCAAGACCGATCAGGATAGAGTTGACAATGATTACTCCTACAATTAAATTTTGAAAACTATTCGATTCAAAGTAATTTCTTAGTCTCTGTCGAAACATGGTATCTCGTTTTTTACTCACTACTTTAAACTGCTTTTATAAAAAATAGTTTTACTTTTTTTTTGATAGTAATACTATCATTCATTTTCTGTCTAACTTATTTTATAAAATCTGGCGCAGTGCAAAAACCCTGCAATGGATAATCCAGCCAGCAATCCGGTCCAAACGCCATAAATTCCAAAATCAAATCCGAAGGCCAGGAAGTAACCCAATGTCAAGGCAATTAACCAATATGAAATGAGCGTGACAATTGTGGGAATTTTCACATCTGTCAGTCCTCTCAGTGCACCGAGACCTACTACCTGCAATCCATCGCCTATCTGATAAATAGCGACAATGATGAAAATTGAAGAAGTAATGCTTAAAACATTCTCATCGGAAGTGTACAATCGTGGCAATGCATCCTTAAAAATAATAATCAGAATTCCGGAGATCATAATAGCCACCATTACCAGTCCCATGCTGGTAAACCCTGCTTTACGCTGATTAACCTTGTCTTCCTTGCCAAAAAAGGTGCCAACTCTTATGGCAGCCGCTGCACTAATCCCAGTGTAAATCATGTAGGTAACAGCAGAAATGTTCAAGGCAATCTGATGTGCCGCTAAAGCATCTTTCCCAATCCATCCCACCATAATTGCAGAAAATCCAAAAGCAGTTACTTCAAATACCAATTGAAGACCTGATGGAAGTCCGAGACTTAACAGCTCTTTGATGACCCTAACTTCTATGATCACCTGCTTAAATGCTTTCACATATTTTTGATAAGCACTAGCTTTTAAAACGTATGCAGCTATCATCACAGCAGCAACTATCCTCGCAATCAATGTGGCTATGCCTGCTCCTACCAATCCGAGTTCCGGGAATCCAAATTCACCAAATATCAATACGTAATTAAGAACGATATTCAATACATTGGTAATCAGGGAGATCACCATCGACTGTCTCGTTTGAGAAAGTCCTTCCAAAAACTGCCTGAATACCTGGAAGACCATCATTGGGATGATGGAAACAGCCAATAAAACCAAATAGGGAACAGCAGCCTCTGCCACTTCTGATTCCTGACCAAATGAATCGTAAAACCGGCTAACCAAGATCAGCAACAACGTTAAGAGGATTCCTGCGATGGGATAAACGATGAGTGAATTTTTTAAAAGCTCTCCTACCCTTTCAGTTTTTGACTTAACAAGCGCAGCGGATACTAATGGGGTAATGGCATAGGAAATCCCTATTCCAAACAGCAAAACTGCATAAAAAGTACTGCCTGCAAATGCAGCTGCCGCCAATGGAACAGTTCCGGTACGACCTACCATCGCACTATCAGCGACTGTAACAGCTATATGCCCCAATTGACTTAGAACAACTGGTACAGATAAAGAAACTGTCTGTTTGTAGTGATCTAAATAATTCATTTCAGCTATTCAACAGTCTTGCCACCTTCAGAATTCCGGCAACACTGATACTATCAGTAATCTGTTCAGTCATTACCATTTCCAATGCTTCTGTGAAAGGTAACTTACGAACGATCAATTGTTCAGTTTCTTCAAATTCTGTCTCCCCTTCCGATAGTTCTGTGGCTATGAATACGAAACCCTCCTCGTCTGTCACTGAATTAGAAGTATGAATCCGCATGATATTCTCCCACTTATTGGCGGTAAGCCCGGTTTCTTCTTTCAATTCTCTTTTTGCTGACATCAGAATATCCTGCTCTATCGCTCCGCCTCCCATGGGAATCTCCCAGGAGTATTCATCGAGTGGATATCGATATTGGCCTACCAACCAGGTATTGAGCTCTTTATCAAGTGGAATGATGCCAATGGCTTTATTCTTAAAATGTAGCTTTCCATAAATACCCTCATTGCCGGCAGGGTTTAAAACCTGATGTTCTTCCAGCTTTATCCACGGGTTTTCATATACTTTTTTGCGTTCAATCGTTCGCCAGGGATTTTGTTGATCATCCATAAGACAAAACTAGAATGATTTTTAATTTAAACGCCTATTTTAAATCACGATCTTGCTGGCGACAGCCAATCTCTGTCCATGATCTTCCAACAATGTCTACCATCGACTTCTCAATAGCTATTCTTTTAATTACATTAGCTTATATGTTGAAAAGTTATCATACCAAGGGATTGGTCGAAGCAGGGTGTGACGAAGCAGGAAGAGGATGCCTTGCAGGTCCGGTAGTGGCCTCCGCTGTGATATTACCGGAATCTTTCAGCCATCAAACCCTAAATGATTCCAAGCAGTTGACTGAAAAAACGAGGTATTCACTGGTCAATGAAATAAAAGAGGCGGCAACTGCATGGGCTATTGGCGTTGTAAGCCATCAGGAAATTGACGAAATTAATATTCTTAATGCTTCTTACCTGGCCATGCACAGAGCACTCGATCAGTTACAAACCAAAGCAGAGCACATTCTTGTCGATGGCAACAGATTTAACAAATACGGCGATGTTCCTCACGCCTGCATCATCAAAGGTGATAGCAAGTATCTTTCGATCGCAGCAGCTTCCATATTGGCGAAAACCTATCGTGATGACCTTATGAAATCACTCAGTGAAGAATATCCGGAATATGGTTGGAATACTAACTATGGCTATCCTACAAAAGCCCACAGAGCAGCTATCAAAGCGTATGGTCCGACACCCCATCATAGAATGTCTTTTCAGCTTCTGCCCAGGCAGTTAGACCTCTTTGAGAAATCTTAAAAAAGTTTGGAACCTGCAAATGCTGCGAAATGTATTTGATCAACGATACCGATTAACACATCGTTCGTGGATAGTTATGTAAAATAACGATTGAAAAGTAACTGAATTACGATTTTCAATTACATTTGCGCCCGTAATAGTAACTTAAATAATCGCAGTAAAACAGATGTATTTGTGATTAGTGAAAATTAAGTTCTTAATGCAATAACCCTTTAATTGATTTACGATGGAAGTAAAAAACGTTGCACTGAATGATTTACACGTTAAATTAGGTGGAAAAATGGTTCCTTTCGCAGGATTCAGCATGCCTGTAAGATATTCTTCTGACATTGAAGAGCATAAATGTGTCAGGGAGAAGGTTGGTGTTTTCGATGTTTCTCATATGGGTGAGTTTTTCGTTTCGGGCGAAGGAGCTCTTGACCTGATCCAGAAAGTGACCAGCAACGACGCTTCCAAACTAGCAATCGGTCAGGCTCAGTATTCCTGTTTTCCAAACGATCAGGGAGGGATTGTCGATGATTTGATTGTCTATAAAATTGACGAGGCAGAATATATGCTGGTTGTCAATGCGTCTAATATTGATAAAGACTGGAACTGGATTAAACAGTATCAGACAGATAATGTAACACTTGTCAATGCGTCTGATCACTATTCGCTATTTGCTGTTCAGGGGCCAGAAGCTGTGAAAACACTTCAAAAAATTACTGAAGTAGACTTAAACGAGATCAAATTTTATACATTCTCCAAAGGACGGATTGGAGGCGTAGATGATGTTATTATTTCTGCTACCGGATATACCGGAGAGCAGGGCTTTGAATTATACGTCAGGTCAGATGATGCTGAAAAATTATGGAATGAGGTTTTCAAAGCGGGTGACGAATTTGGTATCCTTCCTATCGGACTGGGAGCCAGAGATACGCTAAGGCTGGAGATGGGTTATTGCCTATACGGAAACGACATTGATGATAATACAAGTCCACTGGAAGCAGGCCTGGGCTGGATCACAAAATTCAGTAAAGAATTTATCAATAGTGAGGCACTTCAAAAGCAAAAAGAAGAGGGTCTATCGAAAAAGCTCGTCGGATTTGAGCTAACGGACAAGGGAATTCCAAGGAGCGGGTACGAAATCTATGATGGTGATCAATTGATTGGAAATGTTACTTCGGGAACGATGTCCCCCTCAATGGGCAAAGGTATTGGTATGGGTTATGTGAAGTTTGGAATGCACAAACCAGGCACTGTTATCCAAATCGCCGTTCGCAACAGGAGGTTAAATGCTACTATAGTTAAAATGCCTATTTACAAAAAAGGTTAATTAGATAACCTCGAATAATAAGATGATTGCCATGCGCAAAGAGATAGACGTTTGCCTGACTCCTGAATTAGTTCATTTAAGTGATCTGAAAGACAAGTTGGTTGTAGTGGTAGACATATTTCGGGCTACTTCCTGTATGGTATCCGGATTAGCCAGCGGAGTAGAAAGTATCACACCTGTTGCTACCGTAGAAGAATGTCTATCTTACAGAGAGCAGGGTCACATTTGTGCCGGAGAACGGGGAGGAAAAAAGATTCCGGAATTTGACATTGGAAATTCCCCATTCGAATACATGGATGATCAAATGCGAGGAAGGAATATAGCTGTTTCCACCACTAACGGCACTCTTGCTATTAAGAAATCTACAGATGCTGCTCAGATAATCATCGGTAGTTTCCTTAATCTTAGCGCAATAGCGGATTACGTTTTAAGCTCTGAAATGGATGTAGTGATACACTGCGCCGGCTGGAAAGGCACTTTCAATTTGGAAGATACTACTTTTGCCGGCGCATTGATAGACCGTGTTTCTGAGAAATACCAATTCAAAACCGATGCTTCTTTTATGGCATTAAGTCTTTGGCAACAGGCGAATTCTGATCTGTATCAGTTTCTTTTGAAATCAGCTCATGCTGAAAGATTGAAGAAGTTTGGCATAGAAAAAGACCTGAAGTTTTGCAGTGAGCTGGACCATTTCAACATAGTACCGATCCTTAACGGCAAAAAAATAACCGTGTAGTAAAAGTTTACCACACGGTTATTTCATTTTTCGACAGATCTTTTCCTATAAATTCTATTGAGTTAGAATAATTCTTTGTCTGATAGTGGAACCGCCGATCTCACCACTCAAAATATACATACCAGGCTTAAGTGATTTCCCTGTCAGATTCAAATCCACTCCCCGATCAGAAACCCTGGTTTCGAAATCTGTAGTACGCTTGCCATCAATATTGATTAGTGCCAATTGTATCTCAACATCTTCCTCATAGTCATAGCTGATATGTAGCTCTTCATCTAAACTCAACCGGGTCGGATATACCGAGATCTTATTTTCAAAATCCTGGTTTTCCAGATAAACTATTCTCAATTTTTCAGTTGTCCCATCAAAATCTGACTGCTCTAACTGATAGTAAAGGTTTCTACCAAAAAAACTTCTATCTCTGTAAGTGTACGAACTTACCTGATTAGTTGTACCCACACCTTTTACAGTGGCAATTTCCTGAAAATCAATTCCATTTGAAGAACGATAAATCGTAAAAAAGTCGTTTTGATCTTCCTGCGCCGTTTTCCATGTCAGCACCACCGCATTGTTTTGTATTTCAGCATCAAATGTCAACAATGATACCGGAAGTGTAGAACACGCCGCAGAGCTACCACAGCAGGCACCACCGCCCCCTGTGCAACCTGAACCATCACCAGTCGGAGGGGTACCGGTATAGGAACCTCCTACAACCACAACTCCACCATCTGTATCTACGCCAGATCCTCCGCTATTGGTAAAATCTCCTTCTACGGAAATCGTACTGCCTCCGTTAGACTCTACGCTACTTCCTCCATTATTAGTGAAGTTACCCTGTACAGTTAGGGTTCCATTATTTCTGACGATGACAACATCACCTCCGTCATTCTCCATATTACCAGTGATCGTTACATCAGAATTATCAATGGTCATATTTCGCTGATCTATCAGGTCACCTTTAACGTTCATGTTAGACCTGTTATTCAGAACAATAGATCCTCCTCCATTAAATTCAAGAGCTTCCTGCCCTGTGGTGGACGTATTACCAGTCCCTGCAGATATCATGGTATCATCGAAAGTAGTGAGACCTGAAGCAATTTGTAAAATTCCGCCCGCACTGATCACCGATCCATTAGAAATTGTAGCCAATTGAAGTTCCAGATTACCGGTTGTGGTAATGCTGGTATTATCTAGCGACATAGACGATAGATTGACATCCATTGATGCAGCTCCCGTAAAAATTGAATTATTAATTGTTTGAACCTCGTTATTCAAACTAATTACGCCACCGCTTAAATTCACTGTAGTGCCATCCATCGTAAAACTACTGCCGCCACCAGTTCTGAAATCGCTTGTCGCAGTTGTGAGGTTGATAATCCCTCCTGTCATGGTATTGAGATTGTTTCCTCCTGACCCTGCATCCCTTCCGTAAGCTTCATTAAAATCACCTGCAATGTTGATAATTGCCCCGGTGGCAACAACTGCTCCGTCATCATTAATTTCCAGATTGCCCGTTGTTAACGTCAAGGTAACTCCGGGATTAATTGTCAAATTCGCGCCAGAAACCGTTAAATTATTCATTGAACAATTGGATGTAATTGTAAAATCTGAATTTAAAAAGGTAGACGGACACTGAGCAGATACGGCATAGGACAATAGAAGTATCAAAAATGTGTGTAAGTATTTCATCATTTTCTAAAAAGTGTGTTTTTGAAAATTTTTTCGCAATAAATCGCAAAGCTAAAAGGAAGTATCAACAAATTGATAACTAACTTTTATCTTTTCTACAAACTCATAAATTAAGACGACTAAATTGATACAATCCCTACCGGCTGACACCTATTTCTTTCGAAATTCCATATCGCTGAGTTCTAATTCCAGCGCATGGGTCGAAATAAATAATTCTTTGAGGAGAATAGCCAAAGAAAGTAAAAGCAGAACGAGAGACAATCCGAAAATGTAGCTGGCGAGCATCATCAAATCCTGAAATATCAGTATCATGCTGAGTACGCAAAAGAAAAAACTCAACACCCCCAGTACTTGCATCAGCCTAATCAAATGCAGTCGCTTCCTTAGGTTTGCTATCTGACCATAGACGATCGCTTTTTCAGGGTTTTCGAGGTATTTCCCATGCAATTGCCTGATAAGAGTAGCAATAGACAGAAACCTGTTTGTGTACGCTAACAAAAGCAAAGAAATAGCAGGGAAAAGCAACGCAGGCGTTGTAAGGTTGATCATTTAAGTTTCGGATTTTGATGGTGCCTATCCTTATCTCTTATATTTTTTTTATCAAAATTCTTTTTCAAGGCTGCTGTAAGATCAATCCCTGTCTGATTGGCCAGACATATCAACACCCAGAGAACGTCTGCCATCTCATCCCCAAGGTCTTTGTCTTTATCAGATTCTTTGAAGGACTGCTCACCATATTTTCTGGCCATGATCCTTGCCAGTTCTCCCACCTCTTCAGTGAGTATTGTCATATTGGTTAATTCATTGAAATATCTGACACCTACTGTCTTGATCCAATGATCAACTTTTTCCTGCGCTTCTTCTATTGTCATTTATCCGAATTTGCTTCGAGGTTCTCGTTCTCTTTTTGTACCGCAAAACCTTCACTATCAAGTTTCATTTTAAAGAATGATAACCGCTGATCTTCAACAGCTACCAGGGAATCCAGGTTGGGACTGAAATACTCAAACTGCTCATGCGGAAACTGCTGTCCCGGAGTATAATGATCTTCCCAGAACATACTGGCCACAATCTTACTCTCTTTGTAATAATACTTATACTCGGCAGCATCATGCTCATCTTTCATATTGACCAAATGCCCCGTAAACAATGGCTTCCCGGTATGATCAAAATAGAAATAGTCATCTCGCTCCATGTGAGAAGTACGGGTAATTCCGACCATTTTCAGCAATACATCATCCATATAATAGCCCCTAATTTTATAAATAGTGTCACCATGATGGAAGTCATCTTCTTTTATCTCAACGCGTCTATTCGTATCAATCTCTTTTGCTTTGGCATTGATTGAAGAAACATAATCATCCATCTCTGAGGAACAAGAATACATCATAAAAACGGATAATATGATTAGGAGGCCTGGAATACGTTTGATCATCTTACTATGTGTGTAGTTTTTCACAATTTAAAGAAAAATATAGATTAAGATAATAATTCTTCATCATTTGATCGTTGATATTTCCATCTTTTATGAG
>JBCBHL010000247.1:0-11081 GCA_038525605.1 Bacteroidota bacterium | reverse complement strand
GTTTTTGGCTCCAAACCCCTGACGACAATAACACCATACCTGTAATGGTACAAATAATAATCGTATCAATAAATGGCTCGAGAATTGCCACCATTCCTTCAGATAGTGGTTCATCTGTCTTAGCTGATGCGTGAGCAATAGGAGCAGAACCCTGGCCCGCTTCATTCGAGAACAATCCCCTACCTACACCTTTATTAAAAGCCAGCGAAATCCCAGCTCCGAGAAATCCACCTACTGCTGCAGATCCGGAGAAGACACTCGAGAAAATAGAAAGAAATGAAGGGACAACATTTTCAATGTTGTAAAAAATAACTGCAAAAGCGCCAATCAGGTAAATAAGAGCCATTGCTGGTACCAACTTAGAAGTAACCGCAGCAATTCTTTTGATACCACCAACAATCACAAGTGCCAAAAGAACTCCTAATACAACTCCTGTGATCCATAATTCAATACCGAATGTAGCTTCCAGTGATTTCGAAATACTATTGATCTGAGGGAGACTCCCTGTTCCAAATGATGATAATACTGTGGCAATAGCAAATATTGTTGCCAGCCAACCCAATTTAAATGTCTTGCCATTTAGTTTGAATTCAGCATTTTTCATATAATACATCGGCCCCCCAGCCATTGTCCCATCATCAAGCTTTTCTCTGTATTTATGGGATAATGATACCTCAACAAATTTCGTACACATACCAACACCTGCAGTTACCAGCATCCAAAATAATGCTGCCGGACCACCTAAAAATACAGCAAATGCAACACCAGCGATATTTCCAGTTCCAACAGTTCCGGATAAAGCCGTTGTCAATGCCTCAAAATGAGAAGTATCTCCCTCATCATTCTTATCATCATATTTACCCCTTACAACCCGTAGCGCATGACGAAAAAATCTAATTTGAGGAAACTTTAGTAGTATGGTGAAATAAACACCAACTCCCAGCAACACATACGCAAACCAGGGTGAGCTACCAATGTAACTATCTATAAGGCCCAGGAGATCATTTAATTCTTGCATTTAGATTATTTCAGTTAGTTTAGGAAAAGCAACAAAAATATAAATTCCTGATGAAATAGAAAGCGTAATTATTACAGAAGGGCAAATCATTCCAATTAAATTACCCCCAGCCGTAAATCCTGCTGCGATTTGAGTACGCTACCTACAAGATATCCTTAAAAACTCACCGACTTAGTCTACATTCATCAAGTTATAATTCTTACCTTTTAATATTTTTTATTACATAATTGAGATAAGCTACCAAATATAATTTCTGATTATGATTAAAAGCCAGTTATTTCCTAAAGATCAGATGTTCTGTGAAACAGTAGCAAAAGACAACACCTCATACTTGTCACGGCAATGATAAATGTCTATAATTTTACATATCCGGTCGATAAACAATATGAATGTCTTATACACTTGTCCAAATTGTTCAGACTATATTTTGAACTAATTCATTAAATCTTTATATTTGATATACAAAAGGAGTCTCGCTTTTTCTACTATTTAGTATTTTCCGAGCCAGTTGTAGAAATTGTAAGGGAATTTTTCTTTTATTGGATTAGTGAGATTAAGTAAGTTACGTTGAATATTAAACTCGTTTCGCCTTTAATAAACTGACATGGAAAATGTAATCAATGACCGAATTATCAAACTAATAGAACTGTTTGATATGAACCCAAACTCTTTCGCCGAAACAATTGGTGTAAAAGGAACTGTAATCTTTAACATCATCAAAGGTAGAAGAAACAAACCTAGCTATGATGTACTTGAAAAAATCCTAACCTCGTTTGAGGAAGTAAGTGCTAAATGGCTAATCAGGGGTCAGGGAGCAGTACTTCAGAAAATTAACGAGAAGGAAGGACTTTTTATTAATCTACCTGAAGTAACCGGACATTACAAAAGAAAGGAACATGTTTTAGGAATTGTAAAAAAGCTTGAAACTGATTATAAAATCAACAAGCACACGCTCAGATCCCTGAAAAATGAAATCCAGAACATGGTCAACGATAATATTGATTATAGAGATCGTTTGATTCAAATGCAGGAGAACCAAGATCGCGTAAAAGGAATATTGAAAAACAGAATGAATATCAATATCTAGTATTGCTAGAAATTTTTATAGAAAACAAAACTGAATGCAATATGTATTCAGTTTTTTTATGCCTTTTCTAAAAAGCTACTACAAAAATCAAGAAGACTTCTGTTTAGGCCCATCAGCTGAATCAGACAATGTTTGTGAGGAGAAAAACGGATCAGTCCAGAAAAACTTTGAATTTTCCTAACAACAACCAAAAACCGACGTGATATTTTACAAAAACCAAATAATCAAAACTTTACAATTTTTTTGTTAACCCCTGAATTTTGATAGTTTGACTTTGAGAGCAAGAGTCGAGATATTCCTTCATAAGAATTCCAATCTACCCAATAAGTTCCAAGCTGCTGATGCAAATAAGTATCAATCAAACTCTACTTATGTTAACCCTCAAAGAATATTCCTCTATGCTAAATGCCTTTTTATGAACTTCATTTGTCATGACATATCAACAACAAGAGAATATAAATGAATCAGTTACCATTTTCATTCGAAGCTAAGGAGCAACTGTATAGATACATTAATCATAATGACTTCATTAACCAACAGAAATAAAAAAATCCTGTTCGAATTCAATCAAACAGGATTTCATAAATTTTTTCCGGGATGACTTGAATTATAAATCATCTAAGTTAAGATCAACCATTGCCTCACGAAGTTCTTTCTCCATCAATCTTCGTAATCTGTAGGCTCTCACCCTTGCTATTGTAAAATATGTTGCAATGCTTAGTAAGGTCAGAATTGAAGCCCACAAGCCCCAATGTTTCAAATCTTCTTCTCTTTGCTTAGCAGCTACCAATTCACGATATCTTTGGGTAACCATCTGTATATTATACTGCTGATCTGTTTCTGCCAACTCAGCACTATTGGTAATATCATTTTCCAGGTAAGTCGTATACTGCTTAGTATATTGCATGTAGGCATCCATGTTCTTCGTTTTCAATGAAAGGTCTGCCATTTGTTTGAAGATTTTAAACCTGGTTGGAACACCTTCAAAAGTTACGTCTAACGCCAACGCTCTCTCATAGTATTGTGAAGCTTTCTCATAGCTCCCATTGTCTTTATAAAGCTCAGCAAGATCCATATAGCTGATGAACAGCTTCTTTACATCTCCATCCAGCAATTTGTTATCAATCGCTTTTAAGAAATTTTCCTCAGCTGATACCTATTTGTTGAAAGGAGATATTGTAGCAGCTATGTTGTGATAAGCAGTTCCTGCAAACCTGTTAAAGTCTTTGAGTTCTGATTTGTATTTAAAAGCCCTGTAGTAGTGTTCGATAGCCTTGTCATACTTTTCAATCTCCTTAAATATTAAACCCAATTGATTATTAACATTGATCAGGTATTCATAATCTTTGTCGTCTAACGCCAGTTCTGAAGCATCAAACAGGTTATCAATCGCATCTTCGAATAAACCAAGTTTTCGATTGCTTCTGGCTTTATGATATAAGGCAATTGTTTGAAATTCGGTCGAGCCTAATCTCTCAGCAAATTTTTGTGATTGATCAAAATAGTCAAATGCATTTTTGAACTGATAATGATCATAGAAAATCAACCCGATGTTTCTGGTTGCAAATGATTTGTATTTTACAGCATCAGAAGAACTTAAGTCTTTGAGTAATTCAAGTGATTCAAGGTAGTAAACAATTGCCTGATCTTTCTTCCCATTGACATGACTGATAAATCCGTTTGTAAAAACAGATCTGCCGATTCCAAAAGAGAAGTCATCTCTCTCTGAATAGGTCTTCGCTTGCATGACAAGCTTCTGCGCAAGGTCTTTATCTTTTCTGGCAATAGTCTTTGCACTATCCAACAATTTAATCACCTGATGGTTGGATGACTGTCTACTTATAATGTTTGCCTCAAGGCTATAACAATTAAGTAATAAAACTATAAATAAAAATAAGATGTATCTCATAACATTCCGTAACTAGTAGAAAAGCAGGCCATGTGACCTGCTTCAAAATTACGAAAATATTATATTCCGAGATAATGTTTTTAGACGAACTAACGTTTTTTGACGTTAAATTGCGGACTCATTGAAAATTTAACCTCCAACAGGGTCCGTGCTATTTTCATCCTCTGTACTTTCTACATTTTCAATTTCAGTGTCTTCGATAAGCTGGTCGAGAGATTCTGATGTACTGCAAGCAGTGAAAGTTAAAGCCAAAATAAAAACGATTCCATAAAGTCTGATCTTCTTCATATCTGATTTGTATTTGTGTGTTTTGCAATTAATCAACATTGCAAACATAGGACAAGTATCACTTGAACAAACAATAGGTAATAATAAGATAATCACTAGTTTACCACACAAAAACAATAGAAAAACACTGAGTTTTCCCAAGTCAGCCAAAAAGTTATCAAGATAAATACGTGAGTTATTAACAAGGTTATCCACAATTACTCAAATTCTTGAATAATTATTAGATTAAGACTGTCAGAAAAATTCTCTGACCCAGGAAATGCGTAATGAAGTTTAATAAATGAAAGTGTATTTTTGGACAAAAATGCTAAAAAACAAAATAAATCTTAGAAATAAGTCAAACATTCCAAGATTATTACAGTAAAATACGAAATATGTGAATTAAATGTTATTAATTTTTATTCATTGCCCATACTAAGAAAGGTGATGAATTTTTAATTCACCACCTCTCAGCTACGGAAATTGGAAATAATCTCCTCAAAGCTAACTGCAAAACACATTGTAATGCTGCGTCTATCGTTGAGTTGATCAGAAGCGTCTGTGAATTACCAACATTTCACGTTCAAGTATGATCATAAAAAAAGCCATTCGTCAGTAGACGAATGGCTCTTGTTTCTTGATGAAAGTCGCTATTACTTTTCCAATGCTTTTAGGATTGTCTCACCTATATCTGCTGGTGAACTTACTACATGAAGTCCGCATTCTTTCATAATTCTCATCTTTGCTTCTGCGGTATCATCAGCACCACCGATGATCGCACCTGCATGCCCCATTCTTCTACCAGGAGGCGCTGTTTGTCCGGCAATGAAACCAACGACTGGCTTAGGGTTACCTTGCTCCTGAATCCACTTAGCAGCTTCAGCTTCGTAGTTACCACCTATTTCTCCAATCATGACAATGGCGTCAGTTTCCGGATCGTTCATCAGTAACTGAACAGCTTCTTTTGTGGAAGTACCAATAATAGGGTCACCACCAATACCAATGGCTGTAGTAATCCCTAACCCTGCTTTTACTACCTGATCAGCAGCTTCATATGTTAACGTACCAGACTTTGAAACTATCCCAACATTACCTTTCTTGAAAACAAAACCAGGCATAATTCCCACCTTAGCTTCTCCAGGAGTGATAACGCCTGGGCAATTTGGCCCTACGAGTGTAGCACCTCTTTCCTTAGCATATGGCTTAGCCTTCATCATTACTATCACAGAGGGTATCCCTGTGAAGGATATGATTACTTTAATACCAGCGTCAGCAGCTTCCATAATTGCATCTGCGGCAAATGCCGGTGGTACAAAAATAATGGATACGTTAGCATCTGTTTGGTCTACGGCTTTCTTCACAGTATTGAAAACAGGCTTTTCAAGATGTGTTTGTCCACCTTTCCCGGGAGTAACTCCACCAACAACATTGCTACCGTATTCGATCATCTGAGAGGCATGGAATGTACCCTCAGAACCGGTAAATCCCTGCACTATTATTTTAGAATCTTTATTGACTAGAACGCTCATTATTTATTAATTTTTGCAAAAATATAAATATTTTTTCACCTGTTAGTAATTCATTAAAAAACATTAAAGACGAGCTTATTTTTATGACAGAAGGTATAAATCGATGAATTCTCGCACACACCCCTCACCACCTTTTTTAGTGAGTACTACATCCACCAGTTCTTTCACTTTATCAACTGCGTCGGACGGGCATGCTGTTACACCTACCTCTTCCATAATATCAAGATCGTTGAGGTCATCTCCGATAAAGGCAACTTCTTCCTGCTTCCAATTGTTTTCCTTGCACCACTGAGCAAGGATTTCAGCTTTGGGGTCTCTGCCTACATAGCAATATTTAATTCCTACCATCTCAGCTCTCTTTTCAACCATTTCTACTGACCTGCTGTGACTGATGATACCTACCTCAATACCTTTTTTTTGAGCGATCATGATGCCAAGACCATCCTTCGCATTGTATTTTTTAAATTGCTGTCCCTGATCTGTGATGTAAATACCCCCATCGGTGAGCGTTCCATCTACGTCAAGTATCAGCAACTTGATATTTTCTAACTTTTCTTTCAGCATGAAATTCAAAACTTCTTTAATTGATAATCTGCGCTTCCAACTTTTCTTCAATCACCTGATCTCCCTCTTTATACAGAAAATAGGAATTATTAAAACTATCCAACGCTATGGCGTGATCCACTTTCTCATCTTTAAAAACTATTCCCGCAAGGTCATCACAGGCATATCCTGCTGTCAGAACGCCATTCTTAACATTCTCATGATACAAGGGCCTTCTTGATTCTTCGGAATGGTAATGTGGGCAATGACTATAGTCCATAAACTTCAATCCTTCCACTACAGTGAGTTCTCCGGGTCTCGAGTCGGTTGTTCCGCCATTGAACCAACACAAAGAACCAGCGCTACCGCCGGCAAGAACAGCACCTTGCTCATATGCCTTTTTTAGCGCTTTGTCTATTGCTTGTGCCTGCCAGATCGCCATCATGTTGAGCGTATTACCTCCTCCAACGATGATCACATCCATTGCAGTAAGAATTTCCTCGAAAGACTTTTCCTGGGAATAGGAACTGATCCATACCCCTTGCACAAATGGCTGGACAGCCACTTCCAGACTATCGCACAATTCATAAAAAAACTGGATGTAGCTGGCATTGTCTCCACTGGCGGTTGGCAGAAAACATACCCTTGGATTCTCCTTTCCTGACAACTCTACGGCATACCTTACAAAACTCAGGTTCACCTGTCCGCCATAAACGAATAAAGTTCTTTTCACGTAATTTAAAATCTCTTCATTAACTATTTAAAACAATTCCTTTCCAACAGCAGCAGCTATTGGCTGAAGTGTTTGATACATCTCACGGAATTGGTCAAAATTCAGCTGTTGCGCAGCATCAGATTTGGCAGTATCCGGGGTTGGGTGAGTCTCAATGAGTAAGCCCTCCACTCCCATTGCAGTAGCCGCCCTCGTCAAATCAGGCACACCGTATCGGTAGCCCATCGCATGGCTAGGATCTACGATCACAGGCAAATTGGTATGTTCCTTTAGAAATGACACTCCACAAAGGTCAAGGGTAAATCTTGTATGCGTTTCAAAAGTCCTTATTCCTCTTTCACAAAGCATCACCTTATTGTTGCCTCGCGAAAGGATGAATTCTGCAGCCTGCACAAACTCCTGCAAGGTTGTACCGAAACCTCTTTTTAATAAAACAGGTTTATCGCTTTCACCACATCTTTGCAAAATACTTTGATCATACATGGCTTTGGCACCAATCTGCACAATATCCGAATGTTCAATGACAGCATCAACGTGAGAAGAATCTTTCACTTCCGTAATGATATTGAAACCATATTCCTCTCTGATTTTCACCAACATTTCCAAACCTTCATGACCCAGCCCCTGAAATGAATAAGGAGAAGTCCTCGGTTTGAAACATCCGGCCCTGAGTGTAGTGATGTTTAATTCTTTCAATAACTCAGCACATTGCTTTATCTGATCCCACGATTCGATAGAACATGGACCTGTGATCATCATTGTTTTGTTGAGAGTTCCTCCTACTTTGATTTCTTTCTCACCCATCGCCACTTCTCTCAAATCTGGCTGATAATCTCTGCTGGCCAATTGGATATCAGAACTTAAAACAAAGTAATCCTGAGTTTCAGAAGCCAGAGCACCTGGTAGCTCCTTCATTTTGGAGGTAGTCACTAAAGCATAATAATCGTCCTGTTTGAAAATCATTGCCTGATTTTCCTTTGCCAGCGACATTGCTTTTTCTTTTGATACGTTATTTTTTAAATGAATGATCATGATTCACTTCTGATTAAATTAAAGAATGTGATGCACCCGGTCAGCTTTTTGCTACTGTCCACTACTGGCAAAAATGAGATCAGAAAGTTCTTACTCTTGACCAATTGAAGCATTTCTGATATTGTTGCCTCTTCACTGATAGCAACCGGGTCACTATTTATAATATCTGGTTCACTAATTTTGTTAAAATCTTCTATGTTTTTTATCATCCCACGTCGCACATCGGCATTACTGCTGATACCTACAAGGACCCCTTGTGTATCAACAAGGCAGGTAAATCCTTTTTTATGATACTCTATGTTTTTAATGATATTCTGTGTGGTCGCTACTTCACTTTTTATAACTGGTGCATCGAGCAAATCGATCATAAAATCTTTGATCTGATAATCAGAGTGGATGATACTACTTCTCAAGTGCAAAAGAGCCATTCCGATGGATTCATGTTTAACAAGATAGGATCCTGAAACCACCGAGTCCACTCCCAACATTCTCATTAGAAAGCCAACTTCATCATTTACGCCTCCATCAACTTGAATACTCTTGCCCGGAAAACTATTTCTGAATTCTCTAATTTTCTTGAAGTTGTCCTTTCTAAATTTCCCTCCACTTTGACCGGGGGTGGTCGTCATAATGAGTACATAATCGCACTGGTCCTGATATTCTTCAAATACCTTTACTGACGTGTCTGATATAACAGCAAGACCGTAACTTGTGCCTTTACTTACAGGAAACTCTTTCTTTTGACCTTTGAAATTCTCATATTGAAACGACACATATTCAACCTTATGCTGAACTATCAGATCGTAATATTTCTCCGGTTCGTCAGAAATGATGTGCAAATCGATGGGTGTACTACTGATCTTTCTGATTTCAGCAATATCATCAAATACTGACAAGTCGTCGTTGCTATCAATATGAAATAGGTCGATGTGGCATTTATCAAGTTCCGTCACTAAGCTTTCAAGTGAACGTTCTTTGTTGGAATACAGGGAAGCGGATATTTTCACTAATTATAATTTTTCTGATGCGATGCTTTGACAAGACGTCAATGCCTATCGATTTCTAAATATTTCCCAATCTACCGGGCTATGATCAACACTGATCAGGCAATAGCCTTGATAAATCAAAGGAATTCCCGTTTTGGGGTTCGAGCGCAAAGATATAGCAATTTTTATATAGTAAAGAGTGATCTGTTTCGAACTAAAGTGTACGATTTTGAGACACTTTTTAAACGGAAAATATTTTTAAATAATTGATTATCAACTACTTAAATTATATGGCATATGATTTGGCATATAGAAAACAGATAGAAACAAAAAAAATGTACGCTATCTTTTAAATCAAGGTCATACTCAAAATAGAAAAAAATGAAAACTCAGACTCAAAACACTTTCAGCAAAACAAAGTCACTTTTAGTGATCTTATTAATCTCATTCACAGTCGTTACAACTTCTCTAGCAAGCAACAACACCGATGGCGACAAGAAGAAAGTCGAAAAAACTACAGAAGCGGATTCTGTCATGGCAGAGGAACTAATCGATGAAATATACGAAATCGAAGAACTGGAATTTGATTTTCTGGAAGAGCTGGCAAGCCCCGAATTTCAGGTGATGAATTCCCAAGATCAGCTTATATTCTCCGGAACTAAGAAAGAATGGGATAATAAAAACAACCATGAGCTGGTAGTTATGAAAAGAAAAGCAGAATTCTTATTTGAATCAAATGGTACTAAAATCTACAAAGTATTTTAAGATGACATACTGCAATAATCTTTTCATTAAACCTTAGCTTTTTATGATTGTAAAATACGCTACACATTTACTTTAAGCCCTGGCTAATTTGCCGGGGTTTATTGTTTTAAGGTATTTACATTAATGACGCCCAGAGATAATCTGTCGATTTCAAAACAGACATTGAATTAAAAACAGATGGAAGGTCACTACTTGAGTTGACTAAACACTGACAGCCAAGCAAAATTCATTTAATGCCCAAGGGGAGTATAATAATTTAGAAAGACAGACGGCGAGGTACTTCATAGCCTATTTCCTACCCTTTTTAGAACAAGCAGAATGCTTGTGCGCACCCAAAGAAGGTATAGCCTATCCGATTAGTCGGAAGATGTGACGATTCAGTACCAAGATGTAACGACTCAGTGCATTACACTTTATTAGTCTGATATTTTTTTTCATCTTTGAATTGTCAAAAACGCAAGATGCTTACGAAGACATCTCTACTCAAAAAAATCTTCGTAATCAGATTTGAAAAGGTCTGATTATTTAAGGTCAAAAACTCAAAGTAAAAAAATTATGAAAACTCAAAATCAAAACAACAAAGTAGTAAAGTCTATTTTAATGCTCTTATTCCTTTCAGTAATCACCTTCAGTACCAGCAATGCAATAGGTATTGATGATGGAAAGAGTTCAAAAAAGGAAAGCACTGAGACAGTAGAAAGCACAGAACTTATAAATGAATTACTGGAATCGCTTGAAACTGAAGAGCTGGTATTTAATGAAGTGACACCACAAGACAACATCCAGATTTTCAATGCTAACGATGAAGTCTTGTTCGATGGTTCTGAAAGCGAAATGAAAAACGATCAGAAACTGGTAGTCATAAAGCGAAAAGCTGAGTTCTTGTTCGAATCAAATGGAACAAAAATTTACAAGGTCTTTTAATAAAGGTCAATACTCATCATAAAAACTCAACAACAGAAATTTCACCCTGGCGATTCCGTCAGGGTTTATTTTTGTCCTGTAGCATATCAATATGCTGAGATCCTGAAACTGGATCACTCCAGATTTCTGTGGAGTATATTATTAAAATGCAACTTTTAAGATTTATACAATTCATTAATGACTGTGCCCACAACTTTAAGTCATGCGTTAAGTTAAATTTCGTCACTTTTCCATTGATGAAAAGTGACCAAAAATCTAGTGCTGCATACATTTATTAACGCTTTTTTA